>JAPLML010000749.1 GCA_026387055.1 Planctomycetota bacterium
GCGCGGCAAGGCCATCGTCGAGGCCAAGCTCTACAAGACCTCCCTGCCCGAGCCCAGCGCCTGCGTCTGGAAGGTCGGCGACCTGCGCGTGGCATACCCCGAACAGGAAGTCGTGGGGCTGTTGAGCGAGGATGAGCGCGCGATCCGCCTGGCGACCGAGCGGCTGATTGCGACGGTGATTTCCCAGAGCTTCTACAAGCACAAGGCCTCCAAATGAAATTCATGTCAACCCTGACGATGCTGGCGCTGCTTGCGGGCGTGGCGATGACCAGCGGCGGCTGCGCGGTGTTCGCCTGGACGGCGGCGGCGTTCGCCCCGCCGCAGAAGGTCAAGCCGATTTTCGAGTTCCCCCGGGGCAAGAAGGTGCTGGTGTTTGTCGACAGCGACTACCCGCTGAGCTACGAGCCCGTCAAGAGCCAACTCACCGAGGAGATCAACCGCCAACTGCTGGAGAACAAGATCGCCGCCTCCACGGTGCCCTACCCGTTGCTGCAGAACCTGCTGGATGCGCCCAGCCAGCGGACGCTGTCGGTGAGCGAGGCGGGCGCCAAGGCCGGCGCGGAGATGGTGCTGTACGTCAAGGTCGAGAAGTTCTCGGTCAAGGATGAGGAGTCCACGCCGCTGTGGATCGGGCGGATGTCGGCGACGGTGCGCGTGGTCGAGGTGGGCAAGGGCAGGATCTGGCCCAAGGACCAGGGCGAGTTCATCTTGCCGGCGATGGAACTGCACCCCGTCGACGAACTCTCGCCGTCTTACGGCCAGCAGGTCGCGCAGGAATTGGCCGTCAAGATGGGCGACCGCATCGCCAAGCTCTTCTACGAACATACGGTGCCCAACACCGGCCAGGAACCCGACGCGCCGCTGTAACGGGGACCAACGCCTGTGCCAATATAGATAGCATTAATGAGCTAGCGCACATCCCTAAGAGGAAAGGTAACACTTCACCCGTCTGCAACAGATTGTATTGGCAGCGTGGGTAGATGGCCAATGGCGAGGCGAGTTTTGAGGGCGGAGGCGACGATGGCGAGGGGGTCTTGGCCGCGGAGTTTGAGTGTGCGGTAGATGCTCATGAGGATGGCCTGCGTGGCGGCGCCCTTGTCGGATCGGTTGGACTGGCTGTTCTTGCGGATGATGACGGCTGGGCGGATCATGCGTTCGCCGTGGTTGTTGTCATAGGGAACCAGCGGATGGTCCAAGAACGTAAAGATGCTGTCGCAGTATTTCAGCAGGCGTTTGGCCAGGCGCGAGGCATCCGCGTCGCCGTGGTCGCCCCGTGCCAGTTCCATCAGCCGCCGGTCGATGCGGCGTATCAGTTCCCCGTAGCGGGCCGGGTCGAAGTCCGCCCGCTTGCGAAGTCGAATCCCATCCCGAATCAATCGGCGCAGCTTCTTGGCGAACGCCTTCCATGCGGGCGACTGGTTGGTCAGGTCCACCTTTTCCAGTTCGCGCAACAGGTGGGCAAGGCAGCACTGATGGTCCTGGGCCAGCACGTGGTTGTAGGCCGCCCAGAAGTCATGCACCAGCACGCCGTCGAACGCCTCCAGGAAGAACTTGTCCAGCACGTCCCGCCCCCGGCTATGGTCGATCATGTAATAGCAGGCGTCCTTGGACGCGAAGCACCACAGCCAATGGGTCTTGCCGTTGACCCGCCAGCCCGTCTCGTCGGCGTTGAGCACAGCCGAGGCCCGCGCAGCTTGGGCGATCTGTTCGTGCCAGGGCGCAAGCAACTCGCCAAGCCTGTGCCAGGCCGAGACAAGCCCGCCGGCGGACAGCCCGGTGTGCAGATGGATGCCCACAAGCTCCCGCACCTGCGCGATGGTCACGCCGATGCCGTAGTGCAGCCAGCCCGTCATCGCCACCAGATTGTTGCCGATGGTCGCGTTGGGCAATGCGTCGGGAACTGTCGGCTCGACATGCTTCTTGCAGGAGGGGCAGTAGTCACGATGGATGGTGTGTTCCGTGACCTCGGTCTTGAGGTCCTTGAGGATGTCTTCCACCGTCCGCGTCCGCTTGCGCTTGCACCGCTGAAGTTCTCCGCCGCAATCGGGGCAGGCCTCCAGGCGGTGTTCTTCCCGCCGGTCGATCTGCCGCGGCGCGGGCCGACGCGATCCGGCGTGCCCAACCTTGGCGCCCACCTTGCCTTTGCGTTTGGGCGCGGGGGGCTTGACGTACGGCGGCTTCTGGCCGGAGGGAGTGGAAGGGTGATCCGGCCCAGCCAACGCCACCTTGCCCTGCAACTCGGCGATACGCCGGGCCGCCGCCAGAAACGCCAGCTTGATGAGATTGCGGTCGAGTGCGGCCAATTCCCCCGCCCCGGAGTCCGTCAGCCTGCCCTCCAACGCCGCCGCCACCAGCGACCGAATACGGGCATCCTTGCTGATTCTGTCATCCATGCCCCTGACATAACACAGGCGCAGCCCGGGCGCAACCCTAACCCTCTCCTAACACGTAATTTTTTCGCTGCATACGGCTGAAGAGTTAC
>JAPLML010000514.1 GCA_026387055.1 Planctomycetota bacterium
TACATCGACTTTTCGCCGCCCACCCCGCCCCGCCGGGCCGCCCCGCGGGATTCCTTCCCGAAAAAGCGCCCGGAATTTCTTGAACTGCGTAACTTGGGTTAGAGCAAACAACGCCAGAGTTGATGGTTCCGGTACCTGGTACGACACCAAGAACACGTCAAGCGAGCCCTGGCTCACCCCCTCGATGACCCCAGAGGTCCTGCCCGCGATGTACACACGTCCGAGTCCGTCGGCTGATACTGCTTCTGCGTAGTCACCGCCGCTCGATCCGATCTGGATAATCCAGAGGGGGGATCCCGAGGCATCGTACTTGGCGAGAAAAGCATCATGACTTCCCGCGTTGGGCCCCCCGAGCGACCCCTTGGTCCAGCCAGAGATATACACATTCCCCAGGTCGTCCGCGAAAACCCCGCTGGAATAGTCCTCTTTGTCCGTGCCGAACTGACGCGTCCAAAGCAGATCTCCTGAGTCGTTCCACTTGCTGACGAATACGTCCGCACCACCCGCGTTAGGTCCCCCCAATGGCCCATAGGTGGTGCCCGCGATGAACACGTTACCCAACTTGTTCACAGACACCCCATAACAGTAATCCTCGTATGACGTTCCGAGTTGACGTGTCCACAGGAGGCTTCCCGCGGAGTCATACTTCATCACGAAAGCATCCGCGTAGCCCTGGGACGGTCCGCCCAAGGACCCGTAGGTGCATCCCGTGAGGTACACATTCGCCTGGGTGTCGACGCAGACGTTCTGGCCGTAGTCTTCCTGGCTTGTGCCGGTTTGGCGTTTCCAGAGGAGGTTTCCAGCAGAGTCATACTTGATCACGAAAACATCTGCGTTGCCGTAGGAAGACCCGACCAGTGCCCCGTGCGTGTATCCGGCAATGTACGCGTGGCCCGACTTGTCTGCAACCACAGTCCTGCAGTAATCATCTGCAACTGTCCCTATCTGCCTCGTCCAGAGCCGGTTGCCCGCCTCATCGAACCTGGCGATAAAGGCGTCGTAGACGCCCGCTTGCGGCGCCGCAAGTGAGCCGTAGGTCAGTCCCGCCGCGTAGATGGATCCGGCACCGTCTCCCGAAACACCATAGACGTCGTCCGCGGCGCTTGTCCCGAACTGGCGAGTCCAGATGAGGCCGCCTGCTACACTGTACTTGCACACGAAGGCGTCGGATTCTCCTGCATTCGGCCCCCCCATGGAACCGTTCGTGTAGCCGCCCAGGTATACACTTCCCTGCCCGTCGGCGGAGAGGCCGTAGCAGTAGTCCGGGCCGCTGCTGCCCAGTTGGCGCTTCCACGCAAGTGGGTATGGCGCCTCTGGGCGAGCCACGTCGGTCATCATGAGCAGCCCCACAACCGCCAGCAATGCCAAGCCGGATTCGCGGTTCATGGATGCCTCCCTCCAACTGGCCAAACAAAAAGAGGAGACCGGTCCCAACGGACCCATCTCCCCCGGTTAAGATCCTCTGCCAACAAAAAGGGCCGACCTCCCCCGAAGGAGATCAGCCCTGCCACTCAACTTCAAAAGTTCTGAAACCCCACTCCCGAGAATGACTATAACACACAATCGGGCAAAGTCAAATCGGGCGGGCGGAATCCCGGCTTCACGTGCTGCACGCTGGTCGGCGGTTTCGGGGCGACTGCGGCAAGCAGCGGCGCCCCGTCCGCAGCCGCTTCGAGCACCGCGCCAAGGAATTCACGCACCAACGCTTCGAAGTTCGGCCACTCGCCCCGACCAAGACATGAGAGGGCTTCGGCAAGTGCCGAAGCCCTTTGCCTTTGCGCGCCGTTCGAACGAGTGCCGGTCAGGTCCGAGTTCGGCCGGGCGCCACCGGCCCGCAAAGCCCTTGAGACTACGCGGGTGGCGGCAAGGCCGTCGGCAGAGCAGGGCCGCCGAGAGCAAGGCGTAGGGGCGTGGCCGGTTGAAATTGTCCGCCAATCGAGATACAAAGGACGCCGAAGCCTCGCGGCCAGGACCGTGGCTTGCCCGGCCTGCGTGGGGTCTCGCACCGGAGGACACTTCCATGGTCGATACCCTCGGCTTGCTGGCGATGATCGTCACGGGCCTCGGCGCCGCGGCGGCGCCCCACCTGTTCAACGCCGCCGCTGATCCGCGGAGACTCCAAACGTTCTCGGTCGACGGCCTGAGCCACCCGGCCTCCGGCACCGTCTACCCGGCCTCCGGCCTTGAACAGGGCGGAATGCCGCTGGGCGGACTCGGCACGGGATACCTCTGTATCGACCCCGACGGCCGGCTCGGCAAGTGCTCGATCTTCAACCGCTTCCCCGCGCCGATGGCCCTCAACCGGCCCTTCCTGTCGCTCCAGGTCGATGGCCGGCGCCTCGTGCTGGCGACGGCCAAGGACGGCGCGGGCGACGCCAAGGCCGTCCACTACTTCGGACACTTCCCCGTGGCCGACGTGCGTTTCGAGGTGGAGGCGCCGATCCAGGTTGAGCTTCGCGCCTACAGCCCATTCCTCCCCGGCGACTCGGCCGGCAGCAACGTGCCGGCGGCCGTCTTTGAGGTCCGCCTGACCAGTACCGCCGAGAAGCCGCAACGGGCAACGCTCGCCTTCTCGCCCGGCGGTTTCCCGACCGGCGAGGCCCGGCGATTCTCGCTCGACGGCGATTGGGCGGGGGTCCAGGTGAGCCATCGTCCGCTGGAGGCCCTGCCGGGGTGGGTTCGTCCGACGTACGCGCTGGCGGTGGAGAAAGGCGCGGCGGAGACGGACGGCGCGGGCGCCGGCGTTTCCGCCTCGCGCGAACTGAAGCCCGGCGAGACGGCGACCGTCCGGTTCCTCCTGGCGTGGCATCAGCCTATCCTCCGCGAGGGCTCGGGCCGCGTGGAGAAACACAAGTACGCCGAGCGGTTCGCCGACGCCAAGGCCGTGACGGCCGAGGCCGTCAAGAGGCGCCCCGAGTGGCTCCGGCGGGTCCTCGCCTGGCAGGACGTTCTGTACGGCTCGGCCCTGCCCGACTGGCTCAAGGAGGAGTTGGTGAACGTTCCCTCCACGCTGACGAAGAACTCCGTCTGGCTGGCGCGGACCCGGCCCGACGACTGGTGGGGCGACGAGGGGCTCTTCCTGGTCAACGAAAGCTTCCTGACGTGCGCCGTCACCGAGACGATGCCCTGCCGGTTCTTCGGGCACTGGCCCGCGCTGTTCTTCTTTCCAGAGCTGGAACTGACGACGCTGAAGGCCCTCCGCTACTTCCAGCTCCGGGGCGGCGAGCCGCCGTTCTGCCTGGGGCTCGGCCTGGCAATCCGCGATCCCCGCTATCATTGCCAGCACACCTGCGGCGCGGGGGAGTACGCCCAACTCCTCTACCGCTACTACCTGCGGACCGGCGACGAGGGTTTCCTGAAGGACTTCTGGCCGTCCGCCCGCGACGCCCTGAACTTCATGCTCTCGCTGGACCGGGATGGCGACGGCCTCGTCGAAGATCATCCGCACGCGGTGGAAGGCGAATACTTCCCGGGCAACAACCCGCTGGACTGCTGGCCCTGGCACGGCGCCAGCAGCTACACCGCGGGCAAGGGACTCGCCGCCCTGATCTGCGGCATCCAGATGGCCGAACGGGCCGGCGACCGGCCGCAGGCCCAGCGGTGGCGCCAGGTGCTCGAAAAGGGCAGGAAGAGCTACGAGGAGAAGCTCTGGACCGGCCGCTACTACCGCACGTACCACGACACGGCGACGGGCCGGCGCAACGAGGCCTGCTTCGCGGCGCAGCTCAGCAGCGTGTGGTGCACGCGGGTCCTCGGCCTGGAGGATCCGCTGCCGAAGGACCGGATCGCGACGGCGCTGGAGAGCATCGCCCGGCTGAACCTGCCTGCCTCGCCCTTCGGCATGGTCGACGCCGTCTTCGCCGACGGCAAGCCGTGTGTGGAGGGCGGCCCCGGCGGGGACCGCGTCTGGTCGCGCGACATCTTCATCCAGTGCAACGCCACGGCCGCCATGGTCTTTCTTTACGCGGGCCGGCGCGACGACGGCCTCAAGGCCGCCCGGACGATGCTCGACACGATCTTCCGCGGACCCCACGCCATGCCCTGGTCTCAACCGTGCGGCCTCAGCTCGGTGACGGGCGGCACCTGCCACGGGCACGACTATTACGATCACATGGTCGTATGGAGCTATCCGCTGGCGCTGGCGGGCCAGGACATCCGCGCCGCCTGCGCCAAAGGGGGGCTTATCGCCCGGATACTCGAAGCCGCCGCCCCGGCGCCCGACGGCCGCGCGGGAGGGAGAACGCCGTGAGATACGCCGCATGGGCCGTGATCTTCGCGATATCCATCGCCCACCCGGCACGCGCGGGCGAGGCCGGCGCAGGCGGCCGCGGACCGGAGACGACCAGGGTCACCTCGCTGGACGGCGACGGCTGGCTGCTGGCCGTGGATCCAAAGAACGTCGGACGCGCGGAGGCGTGGTTCCGCGCGCCGCGCCCCGACGCCAAGCCCGCGAAGGTCCCCTGGATCATCCAGGACGCCTTCCCCGGCTTCCACGGCCTGGCGTGGTACTGGCGGGAGTTCACGGCCCCGGCGAATCCCCACGCCGAGGGGCGATGGCTCCTGCGGTTCTGGGCCGTGGACTACAAGGCCGAGGTCTGGCTCAACGGCACGCGGCTCGGCGAGCACGAAGGCGGCGAGACGCCCTTCACGCTCGACGTGACCGACGCCCTCAAGCCGCGCGCGGCCAACCGGCTGGCTGTGCGCGTCCTGAACCCCACCCACGAGGCCATCGACGGCATCGTCCTCAACGAGACGCCGCACCGCAACAAGGCCCTCCCCTACACGTCCGGCAGCGCGTGGGACCAGGGCGGCATCATCGATTCGGTGGAACTCCTGGCGGCGCCCGCGGTGCGGATCGACGACCTCTTCGTGCGGCCCGACTCCAAGACGGGCGTGGTCCGCATCCAGACGACCGTCCGCAGCGCCCTCGCGCGTGCGACGCGCGGCCGGCTGGAGGTCGCCGTCGCCCCGGCGGCCGGCGGCGAGACGCTCGGCGCGACGCGGCTGGAGCGGGACCTCGCGCCCGGCGAGACGCTCCTCCAGACCGAACTGCGCCTCCAGAGCCCGCGGCGGTGGGAACTCAACGACCCGTACCTGTATCGCGTAACGGCGCGGCTCGACGCCGCCGAGAGCGCCTCGTTCGACGAGCGGTCGGTCCGCTGCGGCTTCCGAGACTTCCGCTTTGAGAACGGGTACTTCCGTCTCAACGGCCGGCGCTTGTACCTCAAGTGCTCGCACACGGGCAACTGCTGCCCGGTGGGCCTGGAGCTTCCGCACGACCCGGACCTGCTGCGGCGCGACCTGGTGAACGCCAAGGCGATGCGGTTCAACGCCATCCGGTTCATCGCGGGCGTCGCCAAACGCTACCAACTGGACCTGTGCGACGAGATCGGCCTGATGGTCTACGAGGAATCGTACGCGGGCTGGTGCCTGGCCGACTCGCCCAGGATGGCGGCGCGGTACGATGAGTCCGTCCTCGGCATGGTCCGGCGCGACCGCCACCACCCGAGCGTGACGCTGTGGGGCCTCCTGAACGAGACGCCCGACGGCCCGGTCCTACGCCATGCGGCGGCCCTGCTGCCCGCGCTCAGGGCGCTGGACGATTCGCGCCTGGTGATGCTCAACAGCGGCCGCTGGGACAACCAGGGCGGCGGCACGGCGGGCCTCGAGGCCTGGCGCCCCGCGGCGCGCAGCGACCCGTGCGTAACCCGCAACCCGACCGGCCGGGTCATCAAGGCCCTCGGCATCACCTGGGCGCCGGGGCAACTGGCGTTTCATCCCGGTGTGAACGGTGAATACGGCGTGGTGCGGTGGACCGCTCCCGCGGCGGGCCGGATCGAGATCGCCGCCGCGTTCAAGAGCATCGCCGAAAGGGCCACAACAGATGTCCATGTCTTGCACAACGCCGCGGCGATCTTCGACGCCTTCATCAACGTGAAGGACGGCGGGCCGGAGGCGCAGTTCCGCGGCGCCGCCGAGGTCAAGGCGGGCGACACGATCGATTGCGCCGTCGGCTACGGCAACGGCAACTACGGCGCCGACACAACGGCCCTGGCGGTGACTGTCACGGCCGGCGGGAAGGTCTCCGACGCCGCCGCCGATTTCTCCGTCAAGCGCAATCCCAACGGCCCCTGGAGCTACGGCCAGTTCTCCCCCGGCCCGGCCCCGCAGGCGGCCACGTTCACCTTGTATCCCGACGGCATCACCGAGACCCGCCTCGGAAGCCTGAGCAACCCCGGTTCCGCCGCGTGGGAGGACGTGCTGAGCGACCAGCACCCCTACCAGCGGGTGCCGCACACAGCCGGGATCATCCGCACGCTGCGGACGCTCAATGGCGGCGACCAGCCCGTCTTTCTGTCGGAGTACGGAATCGGCAGCGCCGTGGACCTGCTGCGGGTCGTCCGGCTTTACGAGCAGATCGGCAAGGCCGACGCCGAGGACGCCCGGTTCTACCGCGCCCAGCGAGACAAGTACCTGGCCGACTGGGAGCGGTGGCGAATGGCCGAGGCGTTCGACCGGCCCGAGGACTTCTTCGCGCAGTCCAACGCGCGGATGGCCGGCCAGCGGCTCCTCGGCCTGAACGCCATCCGCTCCAATCCCAACGTCATCGGCCACAGCGTCACCGGGACGGTCGACCAGGGCATGACCGCCGAGGGCCTCTGGACCACGTTCCGCGAGTTGAAGCCCGGCACCGCCGACGCCGTCTTCGACGGCTTCGCCCCGCTGCGCTGGTGCCTCTTTGTCGAGCCGGTCAACGTCTACCGCAAGACGCCCGTGCGCCTGGAGGCCGTCCTGGCGAACGAAGACGCGCTGCCGCCGGGCAAGTATCCCGTGCGGCTGCAAGTCGTCGGGCCGGATGCCGCGCGCGTGTTCGAGCGGACGTTGGAGGTGACGATCGCGGACCCGCGCGGCAAGACGGAGCCGCCCATGGTCCTGCCCGTCTTCGCGGAGGACGTGGTGATCGACGGCCCGCCGGGCAAGTACCGTTTCCTGGCCACGTTCGAGCGGGGCGCCGCCGCGGCGGGCGAGGCGGTGGAGTTCCACGTCGCCGATCCGGCCCGCATGCCGCCCGTCCAGACGGAAGTCATGCTCTGGGGCGAGGACGCCGGCCTGTCGAGATGGCTGGCGGACCACGGAATTCGCACGCGGCCGGCGGCGCCAGGCATGCCCACCGCACGCGAGGTGATCCTGGCGTCAGGCTCCCCTCCGCCGGGCGGCGCGGCGGCATTCGCCGACCTGGCGCGCCGTCTCGCACGAGGGTCGACCGCCGTCTTCCTCTCCCCCGCGATCTTCGCCAAGGACGGCCGGCCCACCGCGTGGGTTCCGCTTCGCGAGAAGGGAAGCGTCGAAGGGCTGCCCTCGTGGCTTTACCACAAGGACGAGTGGGCGAAGAGGCACCCGATCTTCGACGGGTTGCCCGCCGGCGGCCTGATGGACTACGCCGGCTACCGCGAGATCATTCCCGACACGGCGTGGTGCGGTCAACCTGCCCCGGCCGAGGCCGTGGCCGGCGCCATCAACGCCGCCCAGGGGTACTCCTCCGGACTCCTGGTGGCGGTCCACAACCTGGGGGCGGGCCGATTCATCCTGAGTACGCTGCGAGTCCGCGAGAACCTCGGGCCCAGCCCCGTGGCCGAGCGGCTCCTGAGGAACATGCTCAACTACGCCGCCCGCGACGCCGGCAAACCCCTGGCCGACCTCCCGCCCGATTTCGACGCGCAGCTGGAGGCCCTGGGGTACCGGTAGCCGGCATAGAGCCAAACCGCTGGTTCGCTGATTGCTGCGCGGCGGCCTCACTGCCGGGTGCCACGGGTTGCTGGCACGTGTTTAGCACTACAACGCCACTTCGCGCGGCGGGTCTCCCGACCCGCCGCGCACCTGCGTTATCTCGCCGCCCGGGGGCAATTACCGCGCGGTGGGTCAGGAGACCCACCGCGCACGAGGTTAAGTGGCGTTGTAGTATTGGCGTACCCCGGCGGGTGTGGCACGGCCGCGACAACGCTAGGCGTCCTGATTCGTGAACGCCTCCACCACGGCCGCCGCATTCTCGGTGGGCGTCTCCGCCTGGAGGCTCTTGGCCGGGGCGAGGATGTAGCCGCCGCGGCGGCCCATCTCGCGGCAAAGCCGGCGGACCTCGCGGCGGATGTCGGCCGGCGTCCCGCGCGGGATCGTCGACTGGCTCCCCAGCCCGCCCCAGAACGTTAGCTTATCTCCATATTTCTGCTTCAACGCATAGACGTTCATCGCCTCCGGCTGGCAGCTCTCGAGCACGTCCAGGCCGATCTCGATGGCGTCGGGCACGACGTCCGCGATGTTCCCGCAGCAATGCGTGATGACGAGCTTGCCCGCCTTGTGGACCGCCTCGTAAAGCCGGGCCCACCGCGGCTTCAGCAGCTTCCGCCACCGCGCCGGCCCGATGATGACGCCGCGCTGGTCGCCCCAGTCGTCGCCGAACATGACGGCGTCGGCGGGGAGCTTGAGGTTCTCGGCCAGCATCGCCAGGTACAGATTCGTCAGCCGGTCCAGGAGCTCGCCGTAGAAATCCTCTTCCGCGACCACGTCCATCAGGGCGTTCTCGAACCCGCGGATCGTCCAGCTCCGCTAGAAGAG
>JAPLML010000497.1 GCA_026387055.1 Planctomycetota bacterium
CGCGGCTGACGCCCGAGATCCGCTTGAAGAGCGGCTGGAGGACGTCGACGCAGTACTGCCGCAGGTCGTCGGAGTTCTTGCCCTCGCCCACGAGCGAGACGAAGGCGATGGGGTGGGCCATCCGCTCGCCGAAGTAGATGATGGGCTTGTCGGCGTCCTTCGGGAGGTCGCGGACCAGGTTGAGCTTGTTGTTGACGTCGACGCCGGCGATGTTGCGGTCGGTGCCCCAGTCGAACTCCAGGCGGATGTCGGCGGAGTTTTCCTCGCTCGTCGAGGTCATCTCGCGAACGCCGTCCACGGCGTTCATCTGCTCCTCGATCCGCTCGACGACCGCGCTTTCCATTTCCTGCGGCGCGGCCCCGGCCACACCACCGACACGCCCACCACCGGCACCTCGACCGTGGGCGTCAACTGCCGCGGGATCATGAACATCGCGATGACGCCGAACAGCAGCAGCAAGAGGACGCCCACGATCACGGGGACCGCGTGCCGCACGCACAGCGCGATGACGTTCATTCCGTGGCCCCCGCCTTGGCCGCCGGCTTTCCGGACTTCCCGGCCTTCATGGCCTCGCCCTTCGCCGGCGCCTCGGCCGCAGGAGACTCCTTGGGGAAGACCTGCACCGGCGACCCGTGCGCCAGGAGGTACGTCCCGCGGGTCACCACCATCATTCCCGCCTTCAGCGGGGCGCTCTCGACCTGCATGTACCGGCCGTAGCCCTCGAGGATGCGGACGGGTATCGCGACGGCGAACTGGATCGGGCGCGCCGGGGGCCCGACGGCGGCGGCCGCTTCAGGCTCCTTGCCGCCGGCGCCGCCGTTCGGAGACGCACTCGGCAAGGGCGCCTTGGAGTCCGCGGGCCGCTGGTCGGCCACCGTATAGACGACGTCGCGGCCCTCCTGGCGGATGGTCGCCGACTTGGGCACCAGAAGCGCCTGGCGCTCCTCGCCCACCGGCAGCCACACCCGCGCCAGCAGGCCCGCGGCAATCACCGGCCGGCCGTTCTCCATCGGGTTGGCCACGTCGACGCGGACGATGACGGTGTGCGTGCCTTCGGTCGAAGCCGGAACGATCTGCGAGACCTCGCCCTCGAACTCGCGGTCCCCCAGCGCCTCGAACACCACGGGGGCCTTCGCCCCTTTCACCAGTCCGCTCAAGTACCGCTCCGGCACGTCAAGCAGGACGCGCACGGCGCCCAGGTCCATCACCTCCGCGACGGGCTGGCCGGGACTCAGCCACGCCCCTTCTTCGGTCATCTTGCGGATGAGAAAGCCGTCGAACGGCATGGCGACGGCCATCTTGGCCAGCGTGTCCTTGAGCTCCTCGACACTGGCGGCCGACGCGGCAACCTGGGCGCGGGCCGCGTCGATGTCCTCGGGCCGGTTGCCGCTCTTGACGAGGGCAAGGGCCGCCTCGGCCTCGGCCAGCAACTCCTTGGCCAGGCGGTAGGAGGCTTCGGCAACGTCCATTTCGGCCTTGGTGCTTGCCCCGTCGGCGAGAAGCCGCTTGGTCCGCTCGTAATCCAGGGTCCAGCGCTCGAAGCCGGCCTTGGCCGCCTTGTAGCGGGCCTCGGCCTGCTCGACCTCCTCGCGGCGGAAGCCGTACTCCATCTTCTTGAGCGTCGCCTGCGCGGCGGCCAGGAGACCCTCGGTCTTCCTGAGCTGGATCTCGACCGGCAGGGTGCGGAGGCGGCATAGCGGCGCGCCGGCCTTGACGTAATCGCCGGCATCGACGAGCATCTTCTCGACGCGCCCGGCGACCTCCGCGCCGATGGTGCTGCGGCGGCGGGCCTCGGCCGTGCCGACAAGCTCCACCGACCGGCGGACCGCACGCTGCTCCGCCGGTTCAAGGTAAACGGCGGTCGGGCCGACCGTCTGGGCCAAGGTCGCGCCGGCCAGACCCAGCGAGGCCGCCGCGGCGACAAAGACCATCGTCCGTCGCATGGAGCTCGCCTTCCCCTCCGGGGATCCCGGCGCAGCCCATTGATTTCGCCGCGCCGAATGTTCACACATGTTAAGCATCCGTCGGGGTATCATACGGGTTCCCCGCGGGCACGTCAACAAGCCCCGGGGAGAAGTTGGGGGTGAATCAACACGGACTTGCCGCGTCAAACAGACCGAGGGTGGGTAGTGTGCGCCCACCGGGAATCGGGCAGCGGCACCAAAGGCCGGCGGGTGCAGAGCACCCACCCTACGTGATCTGGGAAGGCCTCTCGCGCGGCACGGGGAGGGGCGCCGAGGCCTGAATTCCGGTTTCCCGACTTGCCGAAGGCCTGTTCATGGGGTATTATTCCGAGTACGATGGTCATAGTAGGGGTTGGTTGCTCGCCCAGTTTTCCAGCCTGCGTATGGTTACTTCCGTGTTGGTGATGGGGAGGCGTCGCCGTTCAGACACCTGGGGGAGGAGGCCGCATGAGTCATTCCAAGGAGAGGCCGCAATCGACGGCCCTGCTGGAGACGCTTGAGCCGCGGCTGCTGCTGGCCGTCACCGCCCAGGAGCAGCTGTTCGTCTACCTCCTGAACCGCGCCCGCCACGACCCGGCCACGTATCAGCAGGAGGCCAACCTCTCGGTCAGCCTGTCGGGGGTCGCCGCGCAGCCGCCGCTGGCCGTCAACGACAACCTCTTCGCCTCCGCTCAGTTCCACGCCAAGGAGATGGCGGACTACAACTACTTCGATCACATAAGCCACCAGAGCTGGATTATGCCCAACCGGATGGCCCGCAACGCCGGCTATGACCTGCCCGCGGTCTTCCGCGACGACGAGAACAGCATCGAGTCCATCGCCGGCGGCACCATGACGGCCGAGAGCACCCTGAAACTGCTGATCGAGGACGTCGGCGTGCCCGACGCCGGCCACCGCGCCCACCTGCTCGCGACCAACTCCTTCTTCCAGAGTCACCGGGAGATCGGCGTCGGCCACGGCTTCAACTACGATTCCGCCTACTGGGATTACTGGACGATCCACACCGCCTATCGCACGGCGCCGAACCAGTTCCTGACCGGCGTGATCTTCAGCGACGTGGACCTCGACAGCCGCTACGACCTCAACGAGGGCCTCGGCGGCATCACCATCACCATGGACGGCACCCCCTTCATAACGAACGCGGCGGGCGGATACAGCATCCCGGCGAGTGCCGGAACCCACAACCTGACGGTCCAGGGCGGCGGGTTCATCGGCACCGCAACGGCCGCCGTCAACATGGCCAACCAGAACGTCGAGGTGGACTTCCTCTCCGGGCAGGCGACGGGCGTCATCAACTTCGGCGGCGGATCCCCCGGAACCCCGGCGGCGCCGGCCGTCGTGGCGGCCAGCGACGGGGCCTTCGTCGACAAGGTCCAGATCGCGTGGGTCCCGGCCCAGGGCGCCACCTCGTACGAGGTCTGGCGCCACACGGCCAACGACTCCAGCGCGGCCGCGATCATCGGCACGCCCACCGGCACCTCCTACGACGACGCCTCCGCCGTCGCCGGAACGCATTACTTCTACTGGGTCAAGGCCAAGAACGCCATCGGCACGAGCGGGTTCAGCGTAGCCGATCCGGGCCGCCGCAATGCGACGCCGATCATCGCCGGGCTCGCCCCCCTGCCCGACACGCTTCCGCGCGGGGCCAGCCTGCAACTGACGGCCACGGGCGTTGCCGATAGCGACGGTACGATCTCCAGGGTCCAGTTCTACCACGACATCAATAACAATGGCACCTACGAGGCGGCCACGGATACGCTGCTCGGGGCCGGCAAGCTCTCGGCCGGCGCGTGGTCTTGGAGCGGCTCGACCAGCAAGTTCCCGTACGGGACCGTCGGACTCCTCGCCCGGGCCGTGGACAACAACGGCGCCTGGGGCGACCCTGCGGTCGCCACGATCACCGTGACCAACCCCGACCCCGACCCGCCCACGGCAACGCTGACGGTGACCGACATTGAGGCCTCGCCGGGGGCCAAGCACCTCTTCCAGGTCCAGTACGCGGACAACATGGTCGTCGACGCCTCGGACATCGGCGCGGGCGACATCCGCGTCACGGGCCCGGGCGCCTTCAGCGCCCTGGCCAGGTTCGTGAGCACCTCGAGCAGGACCGACGCGGCGACGATCACCGCCACGTATGCCCTGACCGCGCCGGGCGGCGCGTGGGACGCCGCCGACAACGGCACGTACACCGTGCTCATGGTGCCGAACCAGGTCAGCGACTGGAATGACAACTGGGTCGTGGCGCCGAACCCCGACTCTCGTCTCGGCACGTTCGACGTCAACCTGCCGAACGACGGCGACCAGACGCCCACGCTCGGCAAGGTGACCCTCCTTACGCCCATGGTGCCTGGCGACCGGGCAAGCGTCAGCGTCATCGTCCGCAACATCGGCGGGGCCAAGGCCACCGGCACCTCGGTCGACAAGCTCTACCTGTCTGGCCAGCCGGACGATCTGACCGGCGCCATCCTCCTGGGAACCAAGACCTCGACCGTCAACCTGGGGCCCGGGCAGACCCGCACGATGACCTTCTCCTTCACGGTGCCGGGGACGGCGGCGGCCGGCACGTACTACGTCGTGGCCGATGTCAATACGGGGGCGTCCGCGCCGGACGACCTGGACCTGCGCCTTGACAACAACCGCGTGGCCACCGGCGCGCAGAATCTCGTGTGGCAGTTCGGCAATGTCGCGACACGGAAGAACGTGAAGGTCGTCCTCCCGGATGGCGACGGCACGCTGGTCACCTTCGGCCTGACGGGCCCCGGCACGGGCACGGTCGCCCTGAACGCCGGCGCGCTCGACGTGGCCCTGGCCGGCACCTCGACCAAGTCGGCGGTCACCGTGACGGCCAAGAAGACGGCCGCCCCCGGCGACGACGGCGAAGCCGCGCTCGGCGCCGTCACGGTGGGCGATACCGGCAACCCGGCCGACCAGACCTCGCTGGGGAGCTTCACCGCCAGGACGGGCAATCTCGCCGGCGACTTCACGGTGATGGGAAGCCTCGCCGGCCTGACGCTCGACGACGTGTCCGGCGACCGGCTCATCGACATCCGGAACGTGGGCGGCGCGGCCGGCGCTGTTGCCCTCGCCTTCGACCGGGTGGCGGACCTGTCGGTCACCTCCGCCATGCCGATCCGCTCGCTGACGGCCACCGAGTGGCTCGACGCAGGCAGCAACGACACCTTCCAGGCGCCGTCGGTCGGGACGTTGACGATCCGGGGCAATCGGCGGTTGGGCTTCCTCGGCAACTTCGAGGCCGACCTTGTCCTCACCAATGAACTGGCCGCGCAATCACTCGCCACCATGACCGTGGCGGGCTGGCTGAAGGGGTCGGTGACGTCCGCGCGCAGCGCCATCGGGTCCGTGACGGTCGGGGGCCTTCAGGACAGCGCCATCTTCGCGGGCGTCGACAACTCGCTGATGCAGCTCCCGGACCCCGCCACGGACTTTGACCTGCTGAGGTCCATCCGCAGCGTGACGGTCCGGGGCATCGACCCTGCAGCACCCTCCACCCTCAACTCGCATCTCGCCGCCGCGAACCTGGGCACGATCTCCCTGGTGGGCGTCCAGTTTGAGAACGGCGTGACGCCCTTCGGCCTGGCGGCCCATACGCTCAAGCGGCTGACCTGGAAGAACGGCGGGACAAGCTATGTCTGGCCGAACACCGATCCGGCGGAGCAGACCCAGCCGCTGCCCAATCACGAGTTCGAGGTGCGGCTGGCGTGAAGCGAGGTCAGAAACTGAAGTTCAGGGCGGTGTAGAGGAAATCGCGGGGGTCGCGGTCGCCGTAGGCCCGGCCGGGGAAGAACCGCGCGTACCTCAGCGATACCGCCAAGTCGCTGAAAATCCGCCACTCGACAAACAGGTCCACTTCGTGGCCCAGACTGGACGAGTCGCGGTTGGCCCGCGTGTCGCTCATGGCCCCTTCCCGGTTGGCCTTGAACTGGAAGTAGCAGTCGGCGCCCACGTCCACGCGTCCCAGGCCGGTCTTCCTGTCGTACGGCGTCAGGCGCCCGCCCATCCGCAGGAACTGGACGTTCGAGAACCGCGACGCCAGCGCCAGGCCGCTGTTGACGAACCCGAAGCCCTGGAACTGGCGGTCCGGCGTGCCGGCGCGGTTGCCCTGGATGGAACTGGTGGCATTCCGCCGGTCGCCGTCGCCGGAGGCGTAGCCGTACTCCATCGAGAGGACCGGCTTGCACGGGCGCTGCACGTAGTAGTCCAGCTCGGCGTCGAAGGCGTAGGCGCGGATCGGCTCGGTCGCCTCCTCCTGGAGGAAGGCGTGGCTGCGCCCGAGTTCCCACAAGCTCTCGACCTCGTAGCGCAGGTTCGTCGCCAGCGCGCCGCGGCTCCCGATGCCGTAGTACTGCGAGTTGTACCGGAAGTCCTGGACGGGGTTGTCGGGCTTCTCGTCGGACCAGTCGCGCTGGATGACGAAGAAGGCGTACGGCTCGTGGCGGTCGATGCCACGGTAGCGGAACTCGCCGCCGTAGAAGTTGCGGCGGCTGTCGGAGTAGTTCGGGGCCAGGAGGTCGATGTTGTCCTCGCCGTGGACGGTGCGGCCGGCGAAGCCCTTGAAGCTGAAGTCCTTGGCCTCCACGAGGAACAGGCCGGCGTCGAGTATCTTGGCCAGGGCGATGCCGCGCCCCACCTCGATGTACTGCCGCCCGCCCCGGCCGACGACGCGCACGGGCCACTTGCCGCCCCCGCCGTACTTCTCCACCGCACGCGAAAGGTCCACCTCGTAGTAGCCGATCTCCAGGTTGGGGCCGGCGAGGTCGTGGCTGCGCACCCGCGCGGGGTTGTCGCCCGGCGCAAAGTCGAGGTAGGAGAGCCGCATGCGGGCGAACACGCGGTGCACGTCGTCCACCCGAATCTGCGTCCAGAGGCGGAAATCCTGGTACGTCATGTGCCCGTTATCGCCGCCGAGATCGGTGAAATAGGTATAGGAAGGGATGTAGAAGCCGCCCCACTCAATGAGGGTCTTCTGCTCGGCCGGGACCTTCTCTTCGAGCCGCTCGCGGACGTCCTTCTCGAAGAAGAGGGACCGCTGGAAGAACTGCTCGGTCTGCTGGGCGTGGGCCGTCGCAGCCGCCAGGGCGGCGATCGCGCACACCGAGATGACCCTGACCGTCCGTCGCATGAACGTGCCTCGCGCTCAACCTTTCCGACGGCTTCTCCCGGGTAACCTATCGGCACCGGAAGCCTTCCGTCAACAGAAATCAGGACAAGCGGGTAACCGGTAACCCCTACCCCCTCACGGGTGGCATGGCCACAGCCTGCCCGCCGCGGCGGGCGCCTTTGCGTGGCCATGTTCCTGCGAACTTCGGGGCCGTGCCGCTTTCCCCCCTCCCCCCTTGCGGGAGAGGGGACGGGGGTGAGGGGGCTGTCGGTCCGCAGCCGCCCCCTCACCCGGCTTCGCCACCCTCTCCCGCAGGGGGAGAGGGTTACACCGCGCGGCCACGTAGGCCGGGGCGCGCCCCGGCTCCGTCGTTCGCCCCTCAATCCGAAATCCGAAATCCGAC
>JAPLML010000607.1 GCA_026387055.1 Planctomycetota bacterium
GTCGAGGTCCTCCAGACCATGCTTACCGACACACCGTCGGGGCCGGGGTCCCGTGGGCGGATGGAAACAACGGGCGCCGACACCCGCGTGGCCGCCATGCCGGACACGAACGACATCGTGGTCCAGGGTCCCCCCGAGAAGCTCTCGCTGGCCGAGCAGCTCATCAAGACATTCGACTCGGGCGAGGCGGCGGGCCAGTCGGGCATCACCATCGTCCAGCTCAAGAACGCCCAGGCTGCCACACTCGCCGAGGCGGTCAATGCGTCGCTCGCCGCCAAGTCCGCGACCGCGGCGGCCAGGCGGTTCGGAACGCCCGCCCCCGAGAAGAACGACCAGGTGACCGTAACGCCGGAGCCGAACTCGAACAGCGTCCTCGTGCGCGGCCCGGCCGCCGACGTTCTACCGGTTGTCGACATGATCAAGCGCCTCGACGACGGCTCGACGAGCGGCGGCGCCCAGGTCCGCGTGTATCCGCTCCAGAATTCCGAGCCGGTGGCCTTGGCTGCCTCGCTGGGCAAGCTCTTCCAGGAGATGCTCCGCCAGCAAGGCTCGGCGGCAAGGAACCAGCAGCCGGTGCCGTTTGCTATCGCCGCCGACGAGCGCACCAAGAGCCTCGTCATCTCGACCACACCCACCCATTTCATGCTCGTCGAGCAGATCCTCAAGACTCTCGACCAGACCCCCGGCGCGCCGAGCCAGGACGTGCAGTACGTCTGGCTTGAGAACGCCGACGCGACCGACGTGGCCTCGAAGCTGAGCGACATGTACCGCGACCGCAAGGGGGCCGACAAGCCGGTCATCTCGGCCGACACCTTCGCCAACGCCGTCACGATCATCGCCAAGGACGCCGACCTCAAGGCGATGGAGCCGATCATCAACAAGCTCGACGACGCGGCCAAGGACAACAACTTCCGCGTTCGCGTCATCCCGCTGACGGCCATCAGGGCCGACAAGATGGCCGAAGTCCTCAAGACCGTTTACTCGCAGCTCAGCGGCAACCAGGTCATTGTGACCCAGGAAGCGCCGTCCGAGGTGAAGAGGCCCGACGGCACGCTGGCAATCCCCGAACTGCCGACAAAGGGCGTCCGGGTGGTTCCCGCCGCTCCGAAAGCGAAGACGCCGACAGGCAAGGAGAGGGCGTCGGCCGAGAGGGCGGTCCGCACGTTCTACAACGCGCCGCCTCCGGAGCCGTCGACCGCCGTGTCGCCGAAGGACGCGGCGCCTGCCGCCCCGGCACCCTTACCGGGCGTGCCCGCGTCGCCGACGCCGGCCAAACCCTCCGCTGTCGCGCCCGCGCCGGGCGCAGCGCCGGCGGCGCCGGCAGCAGGCGAGAAGGCGCCCGCCGAGTCCGCCCGCAAGCCGGGCGTTGGCATTGCCATCGACAAGAGCTCCAACTCGCTCATCATCTCCGGCAAGCGGCAGGACCTCGACTACCTGGAGGACCTGATCGAGCAGCTTACGCCAAGCCAGGGCGAAGGCGACGCCGAGTTCCGCATCTTCAAAGTCGGCCAGGCCGACCCGGCGGCCATCGCCCGGACGCTCGACGCGCTATACAATCCGCGGATACCGGTGCAGATGCAAAGGCCGCAGGGCCAGGGGGGGCGGGGGCAGCCGCCGGCGCCGATCGTGGTGCCGCCGCCGGTCATCACCGTGGTGGCCGACGTGCGCACGAAGTGCCTTATCGTCCGCGCCAAACCGCTGGACTTCGAGGTCATCGAATCGCTCATCCGCGAGCTCGACCAGATTCCGACCGTCGTCACCACCATCCGCGTCTTTACCCTCAAGAACACCGACGCCCAGGAAGTGGCCACGAACATCAAGGACCTGTTCCAGTTGGCGCAGCAGAGGCAGGGGCCGCCGCAGCCGCAGCAACCGCCGCCTCAGCCGGGCCAGCCGGGCCGCCCGACGCCCCAGCAGCAGCGGGCCGAGATGATTCGCCAGATGATGGAGCTCCAGGGCAAGGAGGGCGTGGCCCAGGTCGATGTGGCCACGATGATGACGGTCTCGGCCAATCGCCAGACGAACACGGTCCTCGTGGCCGCCCCGAGCGAGGCCATGACCATCGTCGAACACCTCATCGAGGAGCTCGACCAGTCCGGCGTTGGCGCCGCCGCGTCGGTCCGCCTGTACCCCGTGAAGAACGCCGAGGTCAGGACCCTGGTGACCGCGCTCCAGGAGATCTTCATCCAGGGCGCCAGGGCGCCGACGATGACGGGGCCGCGGGGGCAGGGGCCGAGGTCGGCTCTTGAGAACAACGTGGTCATCGCGGGCGACGAGGTCGGGCGTCTCCTCATCGTCTCCGCCCCGGCCGACAAGCATGAACTTATCGCCAAAGTCATCAAGGAGATCGACGCCGCGCAGGGCGTCGGCGAGGTGACGGTCAAGGTGTACCGGCTCCAGAGCGCCGATGCCTTCAGCCTCTCGATGGCCCTTCAGCAGACCTTCGAGCAGGGCAGCGCGGCCGGTGGCGGAGGCGGCGGCCGGCGCGGCATGTTCGGCATGACCGCCGGCGGCGCCACGGGGCAGGTTCGCATCAGCGCCGACCGCTCCAGCAACTCCCTCGTGGTCCGCGCCAGCGCCGAGGACCATGAGAAGATCGCCAAGCTCATCACCGAGATGGACCAGGTCAACGCGCCCGTCGTCCGGCTGTACCCCGTGAAGAACGCCGACGTGACGACCGTCGTCACCGCCGTGCAGGAGATCTTCGGCGCGAAGGGCGGCGGCATGGGTGGCATGCGCGGCATGTTCGGAGTGGGCCAGGACAACACCGCCGTGACCGTGACCGGCGACGAGGGCGGGCGGCTGATCATCGTGTCCGCCCCGGTGGATAAGCACGAGCTCATCGCCAAGGTCATCGACGAGATCGACCAGGCCCAGGCCGGCGACAAGGTGGCCGTGAAGGTCTACCGGCTGACCAGCGCCGACGCCGCGGCCGTGGCCTCGGCCCTCCAATCGACGCTGGATCAGTCCTCTGGAGGCCAAGGCGTCGGCCGGCGCGGAATGGGGGGCGGCGGGGGGGGCGGAGGGGGGCGCGGCCAGGTCCGCATCAGCGCCGACCGGTCGAGCAACTCCCTGGTGGTCCGCGCCAGTGCCGAGGACCACGAGAAGATCGCCAAGCTCATCCAGGAACTCGACATCGTGCCGACGGAGCAGTTCGCCGTCCGCACCATACCCCTAATCAATGCCGACCCCACGGCTGTGGCCCAGGTCCTCACCCGCGTCTTCGGCGCGGCCCAGGAGACGACGGGGCGGCGCGGGCAGATGGGGGCGGGGGGGCCGCGCTCGGTGGTCGTGATCGAGGCCGACCGCGACGCGCGGCTGTTGATGGTCCGCGCGGACGACCCGATGTTCGAGAAGATCAAGGCCCTGGCGACGCAGATCGACACGGCCAGCACGGGCGGGCAAGCGACGCCCACGCTCATCCCCCTGAAGTTTGCCCAGGCCTCGGCGATTGCCCCGACGATTTCGCAGGCGTTTACGACGCCGCAAGCGGCACGCGGCGCCCGCGGCGCGGCGGCGGGGTTCAAGCCCGATGACGTGGTGACGGTGGTCGCCGAGCCGATGTCCAACAGCCTCATCGTGACGGCCAACGCGGCCAACCTGAAGAAGTTGCAGGACCTCCTCGTGAAGCTCGATGTCGAAGGAACGGGCGGCCTGCAGACCGAGCTGGTGCTCCTCAAGAACGCGCAGGCGGTCGACGTGGCCTCCGCGCTTCAGCAGATGGCGCAGTCGAGCCAAGGCGCACGGGCGGCGCGGGGGGCCCTGAGCGGCCAGGTGGCCGTCACGGTCTCGGCCGACACGGGGTCCAACGGCCTTGTGATCAGCGGGCCGGCGGCCGACGTGCAGAAGGTCGTCAAGATGGCCCAGGACCTCGACCAGGCGACCGGCGAGCCGCTGGTGAAGATGTATGCGCTCAAGAACGCCGACGTGCGCAGCACGATCACCGCCCTCCAGGACCTCTTTGCGAAAGGCGGCACCGGGCGCGGCGGCCGTGGCGCCGGCGACGCCGGCCAGGTGGTGGTGACGGGCGACGAGGGCGGCCGCGTGATCGTCGTCTCGGCGCCGAAGGAAAAGCACGAGCTCATCGCCAAGGTCATCACCGAGTTGGACGAGGCGCAGGACGCCGACAAGGTGGCCGTGAAGGTCTATCGGCTGATGAACGCCGACGCCGGGACTGTGGCCACGGCGCTCCAGTCAACGGTTGAGCGGTCCGTGGGCGGCGGCGGGGGGCGCGGGCAGACGGGCGGCGCGGGCCAGATCCGCATCAGCGCCGACCGGTCGAGCAACACGCTCGTCGTCCGCGCCAGCGCCGAGGACCACGAGAAGATCGCGAAGCTCATCCTTGAGATGGACACCGCGCCGACGGACCAGTTTGCCGTGCGCCTCATTCCGCTCAGCAACGCCGACGCCACCACCGTGGCCCAGGTGCTGACGCGCGTGTTTGCCAGCGCCCAGGCCGCCGGCGCGCGCGGGGCGACGGGGTCGGCGGGGCCGCGGCCCGTGGTCATCGAGGCCGACCGCGACGCGCGGATGCTCATGGTCCGGGCCGACGAGCCAACCTTCGAGAAGATCAAGACGCTGGCCACGCAGATCGATGCCGCCAGCACCGGCGGCCAAGCGACGCCCACGCTCATTCCGCTGAAGTTCGCCCAGGCCGCGACGGTTGCCCCGGCGATCTCGCAGGCGTTTTCCATTTCGCGGGCCACGGTCGGCCGCAGCCAGCTCAACCCCGATGACTTCGTGACGGTGGTGGCCGAACCGATGTCGAACAGCCTGATCGTCACCGCCAATGCCCTGAACTTGAAGAAGGTGCAGGACCTCCTCGCGAAGCTCGATGTCGAAGGGACGGGCGGCTTGCGCACCGAACTCGTGCTTCTCAAGAATGCCAGGGCCGTCGAGGTGGCGCCGTCGCTCCAGCAGATGGCGCAGGCGTCGGCGGTGGCCAAGGGGCAGCGCGGCCTCACGACGCCGGGTGTCACGGTCGCGGCCGACGCCGGATCCAACGGCCTCGTCATCACCGGCCCGGCGGTTGACATGGACAAGATCGTCAAGATGGCCCAGGACCTCGATCAGGCCACGGGCGAGCCGCTCGTCGTCATGTACCCGCTCAAGAACGCCGACGTGCGGACCACCGTGACGGCCCTCCAGGACCTCTTTGCGAAGGGCGCCGTGGGCGGCCCGCGCGGGCGCGGCATGAGCGAGGCGGGCCAAGTGGTGGTGACGGGCGACGACGTCGGCCGCGTGGTCATCGTCTCGGCGCCGAAGGACAAGCACGAGCTTATCAAGAAGGTCATCGACGATCTCGACACCGCCCAAGGCCTGGACCAGATAACCGTGAAGGTGTACAAGCTGGTCAACGCCGACGCGACGACCGTGGCGGCGGCGCTTCAGCCGACCGTCGAGCGGAACCCGGCCACGATGGGGCCGCGCAGCCAACTCGGGGCCAGCGGCCAGATCCGCATCAGCCCCGACCGCTCCAGTAACTCCCTTGCAGGCGGCGGGCGGGCGCGGGGCAAGCGCCGTGCGGCCCGTTGTCATTGAGGCCGACGCCAGCTCGCGGGTCCTCGCGGTCCGCGCCGACGACCCCACGTTCGAGAAGATCAAGACCCTCGCCACGCAACTTGACACGGTGGCGCCGACGGCCACGCCGGTCCTGATCCCGCTGAAGTATGCCACGGCCACGACGGTGGCGGCGGCGATCGGCCAGGCCTTCGCCATGCCGAGGGCCGGCCGGGGCCCCATCAATCCCGACGACCTGGTCGCGGTGGCGGCCGAGCCGGTCTCCAACAGCCTCCTCGTGACGGCCAATGCGGCGAACCTCGCGAAGGTCCAGGCCCTCGTCAAGCAGATGGACCTGGAGGAAACGGGCGGCATCCGGACGGAGCTCATGATCCTCAAGTTCGCCAAGTCGGCCGACGTGGCGCCGCTCCTGACGCGGATGGTCCAGGCCTCGCCGACGAGCTCCGCCGCCCGCGGCGGGCCGTCGGTTGTCGTTTCGCCCGACGCCGGCTCCAACGGCCTGGTGATCAGCGGGCCGGCGGGGGAGATTGAGAAGGTCCTCAAGATGGCGACGCAACTGGACACGGCGACCTCCACCACCGCAACGACCGTGAAGATCATTGCGCTGAAGAACGGCGACGCGACTGCCGTAGCCGCGATGGTCAGGGACCTTTACAGCCAGCAGGTCCAGGTGGCCCAGCGCGAGCGCAAGAGCCTCGACCCGCTGGCCGTGTCGTCCGACGTGCGGGCCAACGCCATCATCCTCGCCACCAGCGAACCGATGTTCCTGCAGGTCTCCGAGTGGGTGAACCAGATCGAGGTGATGCAGCCGGTCCGCGGCGCCCTCAAGATCATCACCCTCCGGAACGCCGACCCGACGGAAGTGCAGAAGGCCATCGACCAGCTCTTCAGCCAGCCGGGGACGGGCGGATCGCCGGTGGTGCCGATCCGTCGCGGGGCGCGCGGCGCGCCCGGCGCGGTCGGGGCGACGACGCCCGGCGGCAAGGTCGAGACCTCCGTCCTTCCGCAGCAGCGCTCGATCCTCGTCAACGCCTCCGACGAGGACTTCGAGACGATCCAGAAACTGGCCGAGGCCCTCGACGCGGCGGCCGCCGACGCCAGACGCCTGTTCCGCGTCTTCGCCCTCAAGAACACCAGCAACACCCGCGTGGCCCTGGCCCTGACCAGCATGTACCGCGCGGCCCCGGCGGCTCGACCCATCACGCCGGGCATGCCCGAGGACACCGTTACGGTGACGGCCCTGCCGGACACCAACGCGGTGGTCGTGGCGGCGTCGAAAGAGCGGATGGAAGAGGTCGCCCACCTCATTGAGGAGCTCGACAAGGTCGAGATCGCCCCGCAACTGGAGTTCCGCATCTTCCCGCTCGCCAACGCGCAGCCCACCAAGATCATGCCCCTCTTGAACCAGATGCTGACGCAGGTGAAACAGATGCGGCCGGAGGAGCCGATCAACGTCCAGGCCGATGAGCGGACGCGCTCGGTCATCGTGACGGCCCGCGGCCCGATGTTCGAACAGGTCGAGAAGATCATCAAGACCCTGGACAAGCCGCCCGCCTATGCGGAGAACGAGGTCCTGATCATCCCGCTGAAGAAGGCCGATGCGACGCGCCTGGCGGCGGTCCTCAATGAGATGCTCCAGCCCAGCGCCACCAACCAGGTCACCCCCGAGGCCCGGGCCCTCCAGGAGCAGGTGAAGCTGCTGCGCGTCTCGAGCGCGGGCGGCGAGCAGGTGCCGGAACTCGATCTCACGAAGCCCATCAAGATCAACGCCGACCCGAACGTGGCGGGGCAGCAGGGCTCCAACGCCCTCGTCGTCACCTCGACGCCCGACAACCTCAAGGCCATGAAGGCGATCGTCGGCATCCTCGACTCCGTGCCCCTCGCCGAGGGCGTGAGGGTGAGGATTCGGCACCTCGAGAACGCCGACGCCGCGTCGGTCGTCACGGTCCTCAAGGACATCTTCACGCAGGGCAAGACCCTCGGCGGAAAGCCCAGGACCAGCGTCGAGGGCCGGGCCGAGCCCGAAAGCGCCAGCGGCAAGGCCCTGGTCAATCCGTTCAACGTCTCGGCCGCCGAGCGCACCAACACGATCGTCATGAGCGGCGTCGAAGAGTCGCTCGCCCTGGCGGACCTCATCGTCAAGGACCTCGACCGCGACGCCGGCAAGCTCGTAACCGAAGTCCGCCTCTGGCGGCCGTAGCGCCCGGCACCGAGGGCCTGAAGACACAGGTCACGCGACTCAAGACGATCCTCGACAAAGAGGCGGGCCACGTGTCGGAGCTTCCGAAGACGCGGGCAGCGCTCACGATCCAGGCCGACCCGACCACGAGCATCATCATCGTGGCGGCCCGCAGCGACGTGATGCCACTCATCGCTGACGTCATCAACACGATGGACGTCCCCGGCGCCGGCTCGATGAACGTGGTGCGGATCTACCCTCTCGTCAACGCCGACGCCACGCGCCTCAAGACCGTCATCGACGGCCTCTACGTGGGCCCGAGCGCCGCCCTCGTGCGGACGGAGGACAAGCCGACCGTCCAGGTCGACACGCGCACCAACGCCCTCATCATCTCGGCCAGCGATAAGACCTTTGCGATGATCACCACCCTCCTGGCCAGCCTCGACGCCAAGACCCCCATCGAGATGCGCGACGTCAGACTCGTGACCCTGAAGAACGCCGACGCCACGGCTATGGGCACCGCCCTCCAGCGCATGATGGACCAGCGGGTGCAGCGCCTGGCGGTCCTCAGCCCGGCCGACGCCGAGGCCGTCCGCGTCATCATCATCCCCGACACGCGCTCCAACAGCCTCATGGTGGGCGGCTCGGCCGAAGGCTTCCAGCTCGTCAAGTCCCTGGCCGAGCAGCTCGACGGGATCAGTCCCGGCCTGACCGGGCAGATCCAGATCTACCCGATGAAGTACGCGAACGCCCCGGTCGTTGCGACGACGCTGTCGACGTTTTTCACGCAGCGTTACGCCGCCGCCCGCACGCCCGATGTGGCCCGCGAGCGGCCCGTCATCATGTCCGACGTGCGGTGCAACGCCCTCCTCGTGGCGGCCAACGGCGACGACACCAAGATCATCACGAGCCTGCTGGAGAAGCTCGACGTCCAGCTTCTCGACCCGTCGGTGCAACTGGTCGTGATTCCGCTGAAGTTCAACGACGCGGGCATCGTGGGGCCGAAGCTCCAGCAGATCTTCACGGCCCGCCTGACAAGCATGACGCTGCCGGGCCAGACGCCCGTCCCGCAGGACCGCGTTGACGTGGCCACCGACGAGCTCTCCAATTCGCTCATCCTCTCGGCCAGCAAAGAGAACCTGGGGCTCATCAAGGGCCTGCTGGAGAAGCTGGACGTGGAGCCGCCGGACGTGACGGGCGTGGTCCGCCTGTACCCGCTCCAGAACTCCGACGCCCAGCGGATCCAGACCCTGCTCCAGGGCCTCATCCAGCAGGGCCTCTACAAGCCGGGCATGACCACGGCCATGGGGAGCCCGCTCCTGGCGGCCCGCGAGAAGGTCTCGATCACCGCCGACGTGCGCACCAACGTTCTCATCGTGTCGGCCAGCCGCGAGAACTTCGCCGTGATCGAAGAGATCCTCAAGAAGATCGACTCGACCGAGGACTTCGGCCTGCTCGGCGACATTCGCCTCTTCACCCTCAAGAACGCCGATGCGGTGCGCCTCGCCCCGACGCTCCAGCAGCTCTTCACGGCCAAGCGCACCGCCGAGACCGCCGCCGGCGGCACCGGACGCATGCTCCCCGTCAGCGTCTTCGCCGACGCGCGGACCAACACCCTCCTGGTGACCGGCAGCAAGGAGAGCTTCAACGCCGTCGAGGCGATGATCCGCGAGCTCGACACCGACCAGATCCTGGCCTCCAACGAGTTCCGCATCTTCTACCTCAAGCAGGGCACGGCGACCGTGATCGCCCCGACGCTCCAGCAGCTCTTCGCCCAGCGCGTCGCCCGCGGCGGCGTGAAGGAACCCGTCACCATCGTCACGGAAGCGCGCACGAACTCCCTCATCGTCTCGGCCACGCCGGAAGACATGAAGGTCGCCGAGTCGCTGATCAACCGCCTCGACGCCGAGCCCGACCGTCCCGGCACCGCGGTCCAGGTCTTCGGCATCGCCAAGGCCGACGCCACCCAGGTGGCCACGACCGTGAGGAACCTCTACACGGCCCAGGGCGCCGCGGCGGCGGGCACGCCCTCCGTCGTCGTCAGCGTCGACGAGCGGATCAACGCCATCGTCGTGTCGGCCGGCCCGGCGGACCTCAAACGCATCGGCGAGATCGTCCAGCAGCTCGACACCGACACCGTGCCGCGCGTCACCGAGATCCGCGTCTTCACGCTCACCAACGCCGACGCGACCGAGCTGGCCACCATCCTCACCGGCGCGCTCAACAACAAGCCCACGCCGCTGACGGCCACCAGCCCGAACCGCCAGTCGCTCCTCCAGTTCATCACGCGGTCGAAGGACGGGGCCGAGCTCATCTCCAGCGCCCTCCAGGAAGGCGTCCTCATCACGCCCGACCGCCGCACGAACTCGCTCGTGATCTCGGCCCCCGTCGAGAACATGCCGCTCCTGGAGAGCCTGGTGAAGTCGATGGACTCGACCCTGCCGCGTACCGCCGAGATCCGCGTCATCACGCTTGTCAACGCCGACGCGCGGCAGATGGCCACGGTCCTCGAGCAGCTCTTCAAGATGCAGGGGACCCCGGGGGCGGGCGCGGCCGCCGGGAAGCAGGCCATCCAGTACACCCTGGTTCAGAAGGCCGAGGACGGCAAGACCCCGCCGTCGGCCGTCATGGGCTCGGCCGAGGAGGCCGCCCTGACCGTGACCGTCGACGTCCGCACCAACAGCATGCTCATCGGCGGCACGAGGCACTACGTCGAACTGGCGACCAAGGTCATCGAGGAGCTCGACGCCAGCACCGCCAGCGAGCGCCTGACCGAGGTCTACCGCCTCCGCAACGCCAAGGCCCCGGACATCCAGACGGCCCTGACGAACTTCCTGACGCAGGAGCGGACGTACGTCACGCAGTCGCTCCAGGCGGGCGGCGCCGCCGCCGGAGGCACGGCCGGCGCCCAGCTCCTCCTGGAACGCGAAGTGGCCATCGTGGCCGAGCCGATCTCCAACACGCTTCTCCTCTCGGCCAGCCCGCGGTACTTCGACATCATCGCCACCATAATCCAGGAACTCGATCAGCCGCCGCCGCAGGTCCTCATCCAGGTGCTCCTGGCCGAGGTCACGCTCTCCGACAATACCGACTTCGGCATCGACTGGAACTTCACCGACGTCTTCAAGCACGGCACGGCCAAGGTCGGCACGAACTTCGGCATGCAGGTCGCCAGCGCGGGCACCGGCTTCGGCGTCTCGGTCACCGGCGGCGACATCAACGCGTTCATGCGGGCACTGGAAAGCCAGGGCCGCGTCGAAGTGCTGAGCCGGCCGCAGGTCCTCGCCTCGGACAACCAGCTGGCGATCATCAACGTCGGCCAGCGCGTGCCGTTCATTACCAACAGCCGCATCACCGAGAACGGGACCACGCTCAACACGATCCAATATCAACAGATCGGCATCATCCTGGAGGTCACGCCGCGCATCAACCCCGACGGCTTTGTGAAGCTGGAGGTCCGGCCGGAGGTCAGCAGCCTCTCGAAGTCTTCCGACGTGCAGGTTATTCCGAACGTGCCGGCGGTCGTCATCGACAACCGGACGGCCCAGACCACCGTCACCGTCCAGGACGGCCACACCATCGTCATCGGCGGCCTGATTACCACGATTGACGACAAGATCGAGAACAAGGTGCCCCTGCTGGGCGACATCCCCGTCCTGGGATGGCTCTTCAAGTCCGCGTCGTTCAAGAAGAACCGCAAGGAGCTGCTGATCATCCTCACGCCCACGGTCCTCAGGAATGTGGAGGAGGCCGACACCGAGACGGCGGGGCAGGTCAGGCGGATGAACCTGCTGGGCAGCGCCGAACATGACCGGCTCCAGCAACACTTGTTCAAAGTGCTGACCACCGACGCCCCCGGCCAGGCCGACGACGGCGAGCGCAAGGAGGTGCCGACCGTCCGGCGGCCGGGCGGCCAGGGGTCGGGGACGCCTTCCCCGGCGGCCGCGCCGAAGCAGGCGGGCGCCGTCACCGAGAAGCAAACCGTGCCGGCCCCGACGAAAGGGCAGTAAGAGAGACCCCAAGGGCTGTCATGCCGGGCGAGCGGTCGCCGCGGCGACCCCGCCCCGGGCGGGACCCGCTTCGCTCGCCCGGGGCGGCAACCCGGCCTTGGCCAAGGATATATGTGTATGACGCGATGTGTGTTGCTGAGTCTGCTGCTGGCCGCCGCCGGTTGCACCGTCCCGTCCACGGGCCGCCGCATGACGTCCCCCAGCCTCACGCCGCCCCAGCCGGTCGATCAGGCGGACGTTGTCGAGCTATGGGCGGTGCCTCCCGCCGCCATCAACTGGGATGAGGACCCCGGCCCCGATGGCATACGGGGCCAGATCCTCCTGTATTCGAATCGCAACGCAGGGGCGGAGACCGTCCTCGTCAAGGGCACACTGGAGTGCCTGATGTACGAGGGCCGCGTGCCGCGCGACGGCCTGCCGACCGCCCGGCCCCAGCGCACTTGGACCTTCACCGCCCAGGAGCTGGCCACGCGCCAGGTCCGCGGCATGGTGGGCTGGGGCTATGCGGCCCAGTTGGGATGGGGCCGCCAGGTCCCGGCGTCGGCGTCGGTGACGTTCGCGGTCCGGTATACGCCGTCGGCGGGCCCGACGATCTACTCCGCGCCGGTCGTCATCGCCATGCCGAGCCTCGTACGGACCGGGCCGGTGACGACCACTCTCGGCCCGCCCCCGAAGCCGGCCGAGACGCCCAGGCAGGGAGAGCTCAAGCTGACTCGGACCAAACGCTTCCCGCTCAAGTTCCGCCATGAACTCATCGACGCCCGTCCGCCTGGCCAGGAGCACGACATCACCCTCCTGGCCGATGTGAACAAGGACGGCCGCCTCGACGTGATCATCGGCTGCAAGAAGGGCGACTATAACCTCTTCTGGTACGAGAACCCCACGTGGCAGCGCCACGACATGGCCGAGGCGCCCCAGCTGGAGGCCGGCGGCGTGGTGTTCGACGTGAACGGCGACGGCCGGCCCGATGTCATCGCGGGGCAGCAGCTCGGCGGCCGCGAGCTTTACTGGTTCGAGTGCCCGCCCGACCCGACGCAACTCTGGCCCCGCCACGTCATCGAGAACCGCTTCGAGAAGTATCACGACCAGGCCGTCGGCGACGTGGACGGCGACGGAAAGCCCGAGATCGTCTTCCTCTCCCAGGTGAGCGGCATCCTGGCGTACTACGACCTCCCGCCGGACCCGAAGGTCGAGCCGTGGCCGAAGGAGTGCTGCCACGTGGTCGCCACCGGCCTGCAGGACGTGGAGGGGCTCCTGGCGATCGACATCGACGGCGACAAGAAGACGGAGATCCTCGCCGGGACGAACATCTATCGCCGCAAGGCCTCCGGCGAGTGGGAGGCCGAACCCTTCGCCCGGGGGTTCAAGATGACCCGCCTGGGGGCGGCCGACCTGGACGGCGACAGCCGCCTCGAGATCGTCTTGGCGGAGGGCGAGAGCAACCCCGGCCGCCTCGTCTGGCTCAAGGGGCCGGCGTGGACCGTCCACCCCCTCCGCGACGACCTCTTTCACCCGCACAGCCTCCAGATCGCCGACTTGAACGGCGACGGCCTGCCCGACATCCTGGTGGGGGAGATGGGCCTGGGCGAGAACAAGAATCCGCGCCTGTTCGTCTACGTGAACCTCGGCAGCGGGCGGTTCGAGGAGAACCTCATCTCCGAGGGGCTAGGCACCCACGAGGCCAAGGTCGGCGACCTCAAGGGCGACGGCCGCCCCTCCATCGTCAGCAAACCCTACAGCCCCGAGCGACAGATCGACGTCTGGTGGAACGACTCCGGCCCCCTCTCGCCGCCGGCGAAGTGAATCCGGTATACCTCGCCCGTCGATGGACATCGAACTCGGCCCCACCCTCCCCGAGACGTACCTTCTGGCCATCGGCGAGGCGATGCCGATCGGCTCCATGGGATCGTCGCTGCTCTACGCCGCCGGCCGGGCTCACTCGATGGTCAAGAGGGCCACCGCGTCCTGGTCCCTCACGAAGATCCGGTTGCCGGCGATCACCGGGTGCGCGTAGGTGGCCGTCTCAGCGACTTTGTAGTGGGCCACTTCCGAGAACTCCTTGTCGCTCGGCTTATAGACCACAAGTTCGCCGGTGCGGGGCAGGGCGAAGAGAACGGACCCGGCATCGACGACCGACCC
>JAPLML010000707.1 GCA_026387055.1 Planctomycetota bacterium
ACGTGCCTGCCCTTCGGCGACCTCATGATCGAGTACAAGGCGCCCTGGCGGCGGGCGACCTACGGCGACCTGCTGGAGAACCACGCGGGCGTCAAGCTGGGCGACGAGGCGGCCATCCGCGCCAAGGCGCGAGAACTCGGCCTGGAGGAATCCAACAAGCACGTCGACGTGGTAACGCACAACGTTTTCGAGGCGACGGTCGAGCCGCACCTCGTCCAGCCGACGTTCGTGAAGGACTGGCCCGCGCGGCTGTGCCCGCTGACGAAGCGCAAGGCGGGCAATCCGGCCATCGCCGAGCGGTTCGAGCCGATGATCGCCCGGATGGAGATCGGGAACGCGTATACGGAACTCAACGACCCCGACGTGCAGCGTGAGGCGCTGCGCACCCAACTGGCGGGGCAGACCGAGACGATGGCCGTCATGGACGAGGACTTCATCGAGGCCCTCAAGTACGGGAGGCCGCCGGCCGGCGGCCTGGGCATCGGCATCGACCGGCTGGTGATGCTCCTCGTGAATGCGGCGAGCATCCGCGACGTGGTGCTGTTCCCGCACCTGCGGCCGCGGGGCGCCGGGCCGGCGCCCGAGGCGCAACCCGAGGTGTAGGCCCCAAACGCTGTACAACGACACGCGTCCATGATGTAGGCCGGGGCGAAGCCCCGGCATTTCGGTCGCCGCGGCGACATGTGCCGGGGCTGCGCCCCGGCCTACAGGTTTCATAAACGAGGCTGATCCAGATGCCGAACGAGTGGCTGGCCTGGCCGTGGCTGATCCCGGCGATTGCCGCCGGCGGTCTGGCGGCGCTCGCCCTCCTGGCGGCGGTCCTTCGGACGCCCATCTACAAGCACATCATCTGTCTCAAGTATCTCTTCTGCGGGTGGAAGGCCGTCGTGCCGATGGTCACCGCGCTGCCGGCAGCCATCGGGGTCTTTCTGCTCATCCTCGTGTTTGCGATCATGAACGGTTTTGCGTACGACACACGCGAGATGACCCGCGGCACGCTGGCCGACATCATCGTCGACGCCCACATGGAGGGCCTCCCCTACTACGACGAGTTCGCGCGGCGGATCGAGAACGTGGAAGGCGTCCAGGCCGCCACGCCGATCATCCAGACCTACGCGGTCATCCGCGTCAAGCCGCGCTACACCGGCATCCGGCCGATCGTCCGCCCGTGCGTCGTGCTCGGCATCCGCCCGGCGGAGAAGGCCAAGATGGGCCGCTTTCAGGAGTACCTGGGCCGCGAGCGGCTGGTCAAGCGGATCCAGGACCAGACGGACGCGGTCCTGGAAGCCCTTCGCGCCTCCCCCGGGCCGGCGTCGACACGGGAGGTCCAGACCTACCTGATCCTGGATATTCTGGAGGATATCGACAAGGCCCGCGAGGCGGGGCTTTGCTCGTTCGAGGAATGTGCACCGGCCGTCCAGCCGGCCGTCAAGTGCCTCGAACTGCTGAGGAAGGGCGCGAGCCCGCCCGGCGATGCGATCCGCGAGGCCGCCCGCGGCCTGCATTCCCTGCGGGACAGCCTGAAGCAGCGCCGGGTGGCGCCGGAGGAGGTGTTGACCGTTCAGGCGGGTCGCCGCGGCGACCGGCGGCAGGGCGCCAAGGAGCCGTCCGGCTGCATTGGCGGCATCGGCGTCATCGGCACGCCCATGCCGCACGCCGTCTCCGAGATCGTCCAGGCGGGCGCCGGGTGGCGGGTGCTCCTCACCTTCGTGGCCGCCCTGGCGCTCGTGGTGTTCCTCTTCGTGTGGCAGGCCGGCCGGCGGCATCGGGGGCGGCGCCTGTGGCGCCTGGCCACGTGGGCCTGGGCGGGGGCCGTCCTGGCGCTGGCGCTCGAAGCGACCTTCATCCCCGTGGTGCCCAGCCGGACCGAGCGGCAGGAGGTCATCGACTTTCCGCTCGTCGATTACGGCGGGGACCTCGTCGTCTCGACCATCCCCGTCCGGGCCAGCGGCGCCTTGGACGTCGAGGCCGGCGGCATCCCGAAAGTGAGCAGCCGCGTCCTAACGCTTGTCGATACGTTCAAGAGCGGCTACTGGGAGGCCGACTCCACGAACGTGTACGTGGACTTCGCGACCGCCCAGCAGATGGCCGGCATGGACGCCCAGCCCTCCTCCGACGGCAGGGCCGCCGCGCCGGCGAGGGCGAGCCAGATCCAGGTGAAAGTCAAGGACCCCGCCCGGGCCGCCGAGACCGTCCGCGGGATCGAGGAGGCCTGGCAGACGTTCGTCCGCGAGCGGCCCGAAGTCGGCCCCCTGCACCTCACGGTCAACACGTGGGAGACCCAGCAGCGGATGATCCTGACCGTCGTCGAGGTCGAGAAGTACATCACGGCCCTGATGCTGGGCGCCATGTTCGTGGGGTTCGGCGTCCTCATCGGCCTGATCTCGTATGTGATGGCCTACATCAAGAGCCGCGACGTGGGCATCCTAAAGGCCCTCGGGGCCCACGACGCCGGCGTGGGGAGCCTCTTCCTCGGCTACGGGTTCATCATCGGCGCCATCGGGACAGCCCTCGGTCTCTCGAGCGCCCTCTTGATGCTCCATTACCTGGACGCGATCGAACTGTGGGTCAACAGCACCCTCCACATCAACGTTTTCCCGCGGGAGATGTACTACTTCGATCACATCCCGCAGCATCTTTCGGCGGAATGGTGCGTCGTGGTCGCGTTGGGAGTGCTGGCCCTGTCGACGCTGGCGAGCATGGCGGGCGGGCTGCTGGCGGCCCTGAAGCAGCCGGTGGAGGCCCTCCGCTATGAGTAAGCCCATCCTGGAAGGCCGGGGTCTCTCGAAGGACTACTGGATGGGGCCCTCGCGCCTGCGGGTCCTCCACGGCGTGAGCCTGAGCGTCGCGCAGGGCGAGTTCCTGTGCGTCCTCGGACCCTCCGGCAGCGGCAAGAGCACGCTCCTGCACCTCCTGGGCCTGCTGGACCGGCCGACGGAAGGCGGCGTCGTCTTCGAAGGCGAGGACGCTTTCGCCAAGCCCAAACGCTGGCGCGACCGGATGCGCAACGAGGCGATCGGCTTCGTCTTCCAGTTCTACTACCTGATGCCGGACCTCTCGGTCCTGGAAAATACACTACTGCCCGCGATGATTTGCACCCCGGCCCTGGCGTGGCCGGTCGCCCGGCGCAGGCACCGCCGGCGGGCCCTCCAGGTGCTGGGGGACCTGGGCCTGGCGGAGCGCGTCCACCACCTGCCGCAGGAACTCTCGGGCGGCGAGCGCCAGCGCGCGGCCCTCGCCCGGGCCCTCGTCCACAAGCCGCGCCTCCTCTTCGCCGACGAGCCGACCGGCAACCTCGACACGGCCACCGGCGCCGAGATCATGCGGGTGCTGGCGCGTCTCAACAAGCGCGACGGCCTGACCGTGGTCATGGTGACCCACGACGAGCGGGTGGCCGAGCAGGCCGACCGCCTCCTGCGGCTGCGCGACGGCAGGCTCTTGCACGGCGCCTGAAATGCCGATACATTTCTGAGGCCCGCAAGCGGCGAGTATGGCCCCGGCCGGGTGGCATGCCCACGGGGCTGTTCGCGTGGGCATGGTTCTCGGGCGCGGGAAGAACATGCCCACGGCAAAGGCGCCGTGTGCATGCCACCCGCCGTTGCCGCGTTTAGCCGTCGCCGGTACGGCGACGAAAATGAACGCGGCCGTGCCGGCCGCGGCTAAACGCCGCACTCGGGCGCATGCCAGGAAGGAACGCAGCGTATGGGACTCAAGATCTGGCTCAACGGCAAGCTGGTGGAACGCGAGGAGGCGAAGGTCTCGGTCTTCGACCACGGCCTCCTGTACGGCGACGGCGTCTTCGAGGGCATCCGCTCCTACAACGGCAAGGTCTTCCGCCTCGACGCCCACGTGCGGCGCCTCTTCGACTCGGCCAACGGCATCCGCCTGGCCATCCCCATGACGCCCAAGGAAACGGCCGACGCCATCGTGGCCACGCTCCAGGCCAACAGCCTCAAGGACTCCTACATCCGCATCGTGGTGACGCGCGGCGAGGGAACGCTCGGCCTCGACCCGAACCGGTGCCCGCATCCCCAGGTGTTCATCATCACCGACAAGATCTCCCTGTACCCCCAGGAGCTCTACGAGAACGGGCTGGAGATCATCACGGCCGCCACGATGCGGAACCATCCGAACGCCGTCAACCCGCGCCTCAAGAGCCTCAACTATCTCAATAACATCCTGGCGAAGATCGAGGCGATCGACGCGGGCACCCTCGAGGCCGTGATGCTCAACCACCTGGGGTACGTGGCGGAGTGCACGGGCGACAACCTCTTCATCGTTCGCGACGGCCGGCTGTTCACGCCGCCCATCGCCGCCGGCATCCTCGAGGGCATCACGCGCGACGAGATCCTCGCCATCGCCCACGACCTCGGGATCGAGGTCCGCGAGGAGAACCTCACGCGGCAGGACCTCTACGTGTCGGACGAGTGCTTCCTGACCGGCACCGCCGCCGAGGTCATCCCCGTCGTGCGGATCGACAAGCGAACCGTCGGCTCCGGCAAACCGGGCCCGATCACGAAGCGCCTGGCCGAGGAGTTCCACCGCCGCACGCGGGCCTGAGCCTACTTCACCTTCGGCCTCAGGGGCAAGTCGTTCTTCTTGTAGGTGAAGAAGTGCCGCGCGATCTTCTCCGCCAGCCCTTCCGTCAGGATGCGCTCCTGCTGGGCGGCCTCGTCGCTGGTCTGGTCCGGCATCGTCTCGGCGGAGAGGAGCCGGGCCGCCGCCAGGACGGGCCACACCTGCTCGCCCGTCTCGGGCGAGACGAGGCGGATCGACGTCTCCGCATAGCCCCGGAAGACGTTGGAACCCGCGCTGTCCTTCAGGCGGTACTCCATCACCTCCACGTGCATCACGACGTCCACGTTGAAGTACTGGCCGACCTGGGTGACGCTCCACCGCGGGAACTCCGGCTCCGTCCGGCGGGCCGTCTGGACATTCCGGCCCGGCACCACCGGCCCGCACGCCTTCTCGGCCTGGAGGCGCTTACCGACCTGGTCCGCCAACTCGGCATCCAGGCGCGGGTATTCCGCCGCCATCGACGGGTCTTTCACATCCACCAGCACCAGAAGACTCTTGCCTTCGAGCTTGTACTCGGCCTCAACGGTGTCCTCCGGCACCCACGGCCCGACCGTCTTCACGAGGACCCAGGCCAGGCCCTGGCAGCCGCCGGCCGCCAGCGCCGCCGCGGCCAGAGCCAGCAGCAGCAGTGTGGCACGGCCGGCTCGTCCGGCCGTGGGGGAGTCGGCGTGCGTTCTCCACGGCGGGGCAAGCCCGCCGTGCCACATCCACAGGACACGGTTGTTCACGACTTCCCTCCCTTGACCTCGACCTCGTGGTCGTAGAACTTCCGCGCGATGGCCCGCGCGAACATGACCGTGGTGTACATGCGGATCTGGCGCTCGCTGATCTCCAGCACGCCCACGGGCCGGTCCTCGGGGAACATCGTCTCGATCCTTGTCTCGTAGACCGGGTTGGCGCGGTCGCCGGGGCGACCCTTGATGACCTGGATGCGGGCCTTCACCCGGCCGCGCAGCAGGTTGGCCGACCGTTCCTCGGTCATCGCGAACTGCTCCAGCTCCACGTAAAGGAGCGTGTCGGCCTGGAACGCCTTGGCGATGTCGGGCAGCGTCATGTTCGGCCATTCCAGGTTCGACTCCTGCCACCGCGTCACCTCGACCGGATGAACGATGGTCTTGATGCGGGGCCTCAGGTGGAGGCCGATCTCGTTGACGATCGCCGAACTGACTTCGATGGGGGCCGTGGGGTCGTTGAAGAGGACCTCGGTTCCCGCATAGGGCACGATGACCAGGCGCTCGGCCTCCAGGGCGTACTCGGCCTTGACGGTCTCTTTCGGGTGGCGTTCCGCGAAGGCCCACGCAAAGAGGCTGTGACAGCCGGCCGCCCCGGCGGCCGCCAGGCCGACAAGAACCACAAGGATCCCGATTCGCCACCGCATCGGATTGCCCCCAATCGCCGCCAAAGACCTTACGCCTCTTCGCCGTCCATGTGCCACGGGTTGCTTGTCAACCCGTGATCATCCTGGTCCTCTTCCCTTACTGCGTAACACGATAAGGCACGTAGGCCGGGGCAACGGTCGCCGCGGCGACCACTTCGGTGCCGGCGCGTCAATCGGGATGCCGGGGCTTCGCCCCGGCCTACATTCTCACAGCGTCGCCCACTTGTAGGCCCATGAGGCGAGAACCAGCACCACCATGAGGATCGCCGCCGTCGTCACGACCGAGACCCGCCCCAGCGGGGCCCAGGTGCGCCCCGTCGCCACCGTCGCCAGCGTCGCGAGCAGGCCGGCGGCTACGGCCAGGAAGAGGACGAGGCCGAACGGCTGGTTCACCAGCGCCTCGGAGAACCTGCCGTGGGCCGCCAGCACAAAAGAGGTCGTCACGCCGCAGGTCGGGCACGGGTGGCCGGTCATCACCAACATGCCGCACGGCGGCAGGCCGAGGGCCGGGTGCGTGCCGGTGCCGGTGGGAGACGGCGTCAGCACGAGGCCCAGCCCGAGCGCCGCCGCCAGAACCGCCGCCACGCCGGCTTGGATGATCCGCTCGGCGAGCGAAGCCCGCAGCGGCGAGGGGGCGACCAGCCCCTGCCTAGCGCGGTGGGCAGTCCTGCCCACCGCGCGGCGGGCAAGACTGCCCGCCGCGCTTACCTTACCCCCCGCCGCCGAACCTGAATTCGACTCCGCCACCGCCTCGCCCACCGCCCGTGCTGTCGCCGCGGCGACTCGCCGCGGCGACCACTCCGACATGGTATCTCCGGGCCGTCGGGGGGTCAATACGCGAGACGGCCCGGGAGCAGCCCCTTATTCAGCGAAAACCGCGGACCCATGCGGGCCGTGGCAATGCTACGCCAAACACGCGCCCAGTCGGGGCATGCAAGGATCACAGCGCCATCGGCCGGTCGTGCGGCGCGCGAGATAAACCCCCGCGCTACAGAACACGAGTGATTACGCCCCCCAGGAAAACCGTCACGCCAGACGAGCGCCGAAGATCGTCCGCACGCACAGGTTTGCGGCCAAGCGAGCAACGGCGGCCTCGCCCAACCGCTGCGGGGCAAGGAACTTCACCGTCCGCTTCTCGCCCGGCAGAAGATCGAAGAAGTTGTCCTCGAACCGGCCCTCCACACCCGCCGCTTCCAGGCACACCGCCAGCGCCACGCCCTCGGCCTTGACCTCAACGACCGCGCCGCCGCGGGAGGCGCGGACCTTCGTCCGCACCTTGGGGTCGGGCAGCGCCGCCTTGGCCAGGGGCACAGGCGTGAGGATCGCGCGGCTCACGCATTTCCCGCCGACAACGAGTTTGGCCGCGACGTACGCCGCCTCGGGCGCGAAGCCGTCCAGGCCCTCAAACAGCGTCCCCATCACTTCGACGGTCTCGCCTCCCGCGAGCGGAAAGTTGTAGTCGGTCGCCGCGGCGACCCGCCGCCCGTCCCACCGCCGGATCTGCCACCACACCTCCGGCCTGGCTACGGGGCACCCGAAATCAGCCGTGGCCCAGAGGCGGACGCTCTTCTCATCCGCGAGGCCCGATATCAGGTACGGCGCGTAGAACCGCCGGGCGGCATAGTGCAGCGCTTTCCACCGGCCGACGTAATCCAGGCTCGCCCAACTCGCCACCGGCCAGCAGTCGTTCGCCTGCCAGTAAAGCGCGCCCATGGTGCGCGGGGCGCTGCGGCGCCAGTGCTCCACGCCCGTCCGGATCGCCATCGCCTGGTACACCTGCGAGAGGTAGACGAGCGACTCGAAGTCCCTCGGCCGGCCCAGCCACGTCTCGATGGCCCGGGCCATCTTCTCGTTGCCGCCGCCCGACTTCTGGTGCTGAAGCATCGACGGCGAATCCAGCCGCCGCTCCTCGGGCGGAATCACCGGCCCCATCGTCGCCGCGGCCGGGATGCTCTGGAAGCCGAACTCGCTGATGAAGCGGTGCCGGCTCTCGAGGTAGTTGAGGTGGCTCCCCCGCCCGTGCCACACGTTCCAGCAGTGGCAGTCGCCGCTGGCCGGGTCGTTCGGCCGGCCCACCTCGGTCGAGTGCGGCGAGGACGGGACGTACGGCCGCCGCGGGTCGAGCGCCGCCACCGCCTTCGGCAGGATGTCGTGGAAGATCCGCTCGTAGGCGCTCCAGACGCGCTCCGGGTTCGCCTTGTTCCAGCCCCACTCGAACCAGCCCGACTCCATCTCGTTGTTGCCGCACCAGAGCGCCATACACGTATGTCGCCTGAGCGATTTGATGGCCGCCTCGGCCTCCGCCTGCACGTTCCCGGCAAACGCCGGATCGTCGCCCGGGTACATCGCGCAAGCGAACATGAAGTCCTGCCAGATGAGGATGCCGCGCTCGTCGCACCGGTCGTAGAACGCATCGTCTTCGTAGTAGCCGCCGCCCCACACGCGGAGCATGTTCATGCCGGCGTCGGCGCAGCTATCCACCAGGTCGTGGTACCGCTCGCGGGTGACGCGCGGCGGGAGGGCGTCGGCCGGGATCCAGTTCGCCCCTTTCGCGAAGAACGCCCGGCCGTTGACGCGCAGCGCGAACGAGCGGCCGTACGCGTCGTCCTCGCGCACGAGTTCCAGCCGCCGGATGCCGACGCGCACTGTCCGCTCGTCAACGACCTTCCGTCCCGCCTTCAGACGCGCCCGCAGCCGATAGAGCGGCTGCCCGCCCAGGCCGTTGGGCCACCACCGTTCGGCGGCCGCCACCGGAATCTCGACGCTCGCGCGGCCGCCCGCGACCGGCGCTTCGGCCGCGCCGGCCTTCGTCCGGCCGTTCGGCGCGAAGGCCGAGACCGAAAGCATCAGGCCCGCCGTGTCCGGGCCGGCCGCCTCCACGGCGAGATGCAGCCGGCCCTCCGCCCCCGGACCCGGCTCGCCCCACGCGTCGACGGCGTCGATGCACGCCTTCGGTACGATCTCCAGCCGCACCGGCCGCCAGAGGCCGACCGCCAGCAGCGTCGGGCCCCAATCCCAGCCGAAGTGGCACGGCGCCTTCCGGACAAAGGAAGCGTTCGGCGCTCGCCCGGCGTTCGGCAGCTTGAGGCCGTAGGCTTCCGCCGCCGCCTTCGCGCGGGCCTCGGTGGAATCGAATGCGACCACGAGCTCGTTCTCCCCCTCGGCCAGCGAATCGGTCACGTCGAAGCGCCAGGGGATGAACATGTTGTCGGCGTCACCGACGGGGCGGCCGTTGAGGAGGACCGCGGCGAACGTGTCGAGTCCCTCGAAGACGAGGAAGGCGCGCGCCCCCTTCGCCATCGCCGGCGCGTTGAACCGCCGCCGGTAGGTCCACTGGGCCGCGCCGACCCACTGCACCTTGTCCTCGTTGGTCCCAACGGCGAAGTCTTCGAGCCGCCCGGCGGCCATGAGGTCGCCCTGAACGGTTCCCGGCACCTGGCCGGGGAGCCACTCCTCCGGCTGCCCCCCGTCGCTGCGAGAGAACTCCCAGGCGCCGCCGAGGTCGATTCGCGCAGTTCGCATCGTGACTCCTGCTTTCGCTTACTTGGGGTAGTCGCCGCGGCGACCACATGGTATCGAGCCACCCGGCGGCGTCAAGGCGCTCCAGCCGACCTTCGGGAAACCGCCTCTGGCGCTGGCGCCAAGGCCGATTTGTGGAAAACGGTCGCCGCGGCGACGGCCGAAATCGGCCTTGGCGCCAGCGCCAGGGCCATGTTGTCGCAAACCCGAACCACCCTCCGCAGAAATCCGGGAAATCTCCGGAAATCGTAACTCCCCGTGCCGCCCGCGCTTGCAGCGGAAACCTTTATGGAGAAAGCGCCATAACTGCGCACAAAACGGAGCGCGCCGTCCTCTTATGGAGGCGCCCTCAAATGCGGAACGCGGAATGCGGAGTGAACGACGAACCGCAACAGCACCTTTAGCCGCGACCCGAAGGGGAGCAGTCAATGAGGCCGGGGCGAAGGTCGCCGCGGCGACCAGTCAATGAAGCCGGGGCGTTGCCCCGGCCTACGTAAGTGAGGTGCAGAAAATGATGAAACTCGACTTCACCAACTTCGCCGACCCCACGCTGGATGAGTCGTTCGTCGAGTACCTCATCTCCGAGGAGGCCCCCGACCGCGGCCTGCACTTCGCCCGCCTGTGGGCCTACTACAAGAACGACCTGACGCCGCTCGGCGTCGGGCTGCCGGAGGCCGAGCGCTCCGCCGACTGGCTCGCCTCGGCCCGCCCGTACTACCAGGCGCAGGAATTCGGCCTGCCCGCCCGGATCAGCGGCCGCTCGCATCTGGGGTATGGCGGGGCCGGCGTGCCGCAGCCCGCCTTCAGCCGCAAGGAGGTCGTCATCGAGAACGACATCGGGTGGCGGATCGACACCGGCGTCCATTTCCTCGCGGGCAAGCCCGTGGCTTTCGAGAGCCTGGCGGGGCGGCCCGAGGACGCCCGCGCGATCGAGGCGGCGCTGGCGGCCGTGTGGCAGGCGAGCGGCGGGCAGTCGCTCCTGGAAGAGCTGGCCCTGCTCGGGGCCATCTACGGCTTCGTGGACCTCGCGATTCGCGTGCGCCTCGATAGTGGCGACGTAGCCGAGGCCCGGACCGGCGGCGGAGGCGGCGGTCGCCCCGGCGACCCCGCCCTCCGCGCCGGTCGGACGGTCTCCCTCGAAGCCATCGAGCCGCCGCGCATCCTCCCGATCCTCGACGAGCAGGACTACCGGCGGCTGCGCTACTGGGTCCAGGTCTTCCGCCGGCAGGCGAATCGGCTGACGGGCGGGCCGCCCTGGGCGGGCGTGCTCGGACGCGGCGGCCGGCGCGTGGACGAGGTCGAGGTCGTCGAGATCCTCGGCCCCTCCTGGTGGCAGCGGTACGAGGACGGCCGCCTGGCCGACGAAGGCCCCAACCCGCTCGGCCGCATCCCGGTTGTCCACATCCAGAACTTCGCCAACCCGATGCACTACGAGGGGGCGAGCGAAGTCGAGCCGCTCATCCCCCTCCAGGACGAGCTCAACACGCGCCTGTCGGAACGCGCGAACCGCGTGACCTTCCAGAGCTTCAAGATGTACCTTGGCAAGGGGATCGACGGCTTCGAGGACCGGCCCGTCGCCCCCGGCCGCATGTGGGCCACCGACAATCCCGACGCGTCCATCGAGGTCTTCGGCGGCGACGCCGCGTGCCCCAGCGAGGATGCGCACATCGAGCAGCTCCGCGAGGCCCTCGACAAGACGAGCGGCGTGACGCCCCTGGCAGCGGGGCTGCTGCGAGACCAGCTCGGCAACCTCACGAGCGCCACGGCCCTCAAGGTCGTCCTCATGGGGACGCTGGCCCGCGTCGAGCGCAAGCGCGTCACCTACGGCGCCGGCCTGGTCGAGGCGAACCGCCTCGTCCTCGACGCCCTGGACCGCTTCGGCGTCCTTCGGACCGACCCGGCCGACCGCGCGATCCGCGTCCTCTGGCCCGATCCGCTGCCCGTGAGCCTCGACGAATCGGCGGCGGCTCAACCCAGCAC
>JAPLML010000764.1 GCA_026387055.1 Planctomycetota bacterium
GGCGAATTGCGCTACACCTGGACCGTTGCGGGAGGCGCGGTGATTAAGGAGATTGCCCCGGACCGATTGCTCCTCCAGGGGGCTCAATACACCGGCCCGATCACCGTCACAGCGGTGATCAACAACGGCGGCGCCGACCGCACGGCCACGCAGGCAATCCTGGTGACGGAGCCGAAGAACGAGCCATGGGTCCAGCGGCTTCCCGCCAGGGACGAAACACCCCAAGACAACCAGTTCTATGCCCGGGATGACCAGAACGAGGGGACGCTGTATTACACTGGGACCTGCTCCAACGCTGCCGACTCGGTGTTCCTGAAGGTTTATGCGGAGGAGCAGCTCATCCAGACCGAGAGTCAGAAGCTCGCGGCCGACAAGGGCTACGCGTTCACGGTTAAGCTCAAACCGGGCTTGATCAGGTACCAGGTGGTGTTCGGGACGAAGGCGGGTAGCGCCGAGACGGTGGTGCAGACGGTGACGAACCTGGTTTGCGGCGATGCCTATCTGATCGACGGGCAATCCAACGCGCTGGCGACGGATACCGGGGAGAAGTCTCCGCCGGAAACCAGCGAGTGGATTCGCAGCTATGGCAGGCCGGAAGGTGACGGGAACCGGGAAGGGCAAAACCTGTGGTGCTACCCGGTCTGGAAGGCGGAGAAGGGCGAGAAGGCGGAGCTCGGCTGGTGGGGCATGGAACTGGCCAAGCGGCTGCTGGCCAGCCAGAAGATTCCGCTATTCATCATCAACGGAGCCGTCGGGGGCACCCGAATCGACCAGCATCAAAGGAGCCAGAGCAACCCCGCCGATTTGAACACGATCTATGGACGGATGTTGTGGCGGGTGCAGCAGGCCCGGCTGACCCACGGCATCCGTGCCGTGCTCTGGCACCAGGGGGAGAGCGATCAGGGCTCGGACGGTCCCACGGGCGGTTATGGGTGGGAGTCTTACCCGCAATATTTCGTGGACCTGTCGGCAGGCTGGAAGACGGATTTCCCCAACCTCCGGCACTACTATATTTACCAGATCTGGCCCAACTCGTGCAGCATGGGCAATGGGCATGGCGATATGTTGCGCGAGGTGCAGCGCACCTTGCCGCGGCTTTACTCGAATATGGACATCATGTCCACGCTGGGGATCCAACCGCCCGGAGGCTGCCATTATCCGCTGACCGGCTGGGCGGAATTTGCGCGGCTGATCCAGCCTCTGATCGAGCGGGACTTCTATGGCAAAGTGCCCACCACCTCCATCACGGCGCCGGATCTCACGCAGGCGTATTATACGAGCAGCGCGAAAGATGCGATTGCCCTCGAGTTCGACCAGCCGGTCGTCTGGGCGGATTCGCTTGCGGGCCAGATCTACCTGGACGGGAGCGGCGGCAAAGTGGCTTCGGGCACGGTCGCCGGGAACGTGCTCACGCTCAAGTTGCAGGAACCCTCTGCGGCCAAGAAGGTCACTTACCTCAAGGAAATGGCGTGGAGCCAGGATAAGCTGATTATCGGCGCGAACGGCATTGCCGCCCTGACCTTCTGCGATGTGCCGATTGCCGCCGCGTCTGCGGCAAAGCAGGTGGGATCGCGGTAGAAGTGCGCGAGGAAGAC
>JAPLML010000043.1 GCA_026387055.1 Planctomycetota bacterium
TCGGCGTCCTTGCCGGGGGCGAGGGAACCTTTCGTCTTGTCGCATCCGATGACGCGGGCGGGGGAGAGCGTGGCCATCTCGACGGCCTGCGCGAGCGCCACGCCGGCGAAGTGCTGCACGTTCGCGACCGCGCGGTCCATCGAAAGGATGCTGCCGGCGATCGTGCCGTCGGGCAGGCGCGGGACGCCGCTGGAGGTGTCGCGGTGGCAGGCGCTCACGCAGTCGGTGATGAGGCACGCCTTCGCCGCGCCCTTGCACGCGACGGCGATCCGCACGGCCGCCGGGTGCAGGTGGATGCCGTCGCAGACAAGCTCGACGGAGGCGTCCGGGCGCGTGAGGAGGGCCCCGACGGGCCCCGGCTCGCGGTGGTGGAGCGTCGGCATCGCGTTATAGAGATGCGTGCAGTGGGTCATTCCGGCCGCCAGGCCGGCCGTGGCCTGGTCGAACGTGGCGCTCGTGTGGCCGAGGGCGACCACCACGGGGCCGCACGGCCCGGGCGTCCGGCGGAACAGCCGCACGAGCTCCAGCGCGCCGGGCTGTTCGGGCGCCATCGTGATCATCGAGAGGATGCCCTTCGACCACTCGAGAATCTCGCGGGCCAGCTCCAGCGACGGCGGCCGGACGCGGTCGAGCGGAATCGCCCCGCGTTTCGCCGGCGAGATGAAGGGCGTCTCGAAGTAGAGGCCCAGGAGGCGGCAGCCGCCGTCCGCCCGGCCGATCCGCGGCCGCATGAGGCGGCAGACCTCCGGCGTGGCGTCGACCGACGCCTGGGCCGCCGTCACGCCCGTCGCGGCCATCTGCCGGGTGGCCCGAAGGAAGCCCTCGTCCGAGGGGTCCCACAGGTCGTAGCCGCGGAAGCCCTGGGCGTGCAGGTCGATGAAACCGGGGGCGACGAACCGCCCGGCGGCGTCGACCGAGGAGTCGGCGGCAGGCGGCTTGCCCCGGCCGAGCGACGCGATGCGGCCGCCCTCCACCAGGATCCATCCGCCCTCGATCCGCTCCGTGGGCGTAATCAGAATTCCATTATCGATAAGTGTTTTCATTCGCCCTCACCAGCCGGGTGGCATGCCCACGCGTAGTCCCTCAATGGCAGGGGTGGCACGGTCACCCGCTGTTGGGTGGCCGTGCATGCCATCGGACAATGCACGGCCACGCAACGGCGCGTGGCCGTGCCACCCGCTGAACCCCGTCATGTCCACTCCATGATTACCTTGACAATGTCGCCGCGGCGGCAGCGAACGACGTCGATCGCTTCCGCGAACCGCTCGGCCGGAAAACGCGCCGAGACAAGCTTCGCCAGAGGCAGCGCAGCGTCTGTCGCCAGGCGCACCGCCTCGGGCCAGGCGCCGGCGCTCGCGTTCGAGCCGATGATCTGAAGCTCACGATGCAGGAGGAGGTTCCACGGGAAGTCGGCCCGCGCCTCGCCGTAGTCGCCGATGACGAGGACCTTGCCACCGGGGACGACCACGTTCAGCGCCGTTCGCATCCCCTTGGCCGTTCCGCTGGCCTCGACCGCGGTGGAGAAACAGTAACCCTGCCCGCTGATCTCGCCCTGCTTGTGATAGTTCAGCGCCTCGCGGGCGCCGAGGTGGCGTGCGAGCTTCAGTCGCCCCACGCGGCCGCCCGCCAGCACGACCTTCTTAACGCCGGCCCGCTTCAGGAGCACGAGCATCAGCAGCCCGATCGGCCCGTCGCCCAGGACCAGCGCGTCGCCCTCCTCGATCTCGCCCAGGCGGCGCATCGCGCGGACGCACACGGCCAGCGGCTCGATGAGCGCCGCGGCGGCCGGGTCGAAATCGCTCGGGATCGCCTGCACGTTGGCGGCCGCGGTCACGAGAAACTCGCCATAGCCGCCGGGATGCTCGAAGCCGACCTCGCCGCCGTCGGCCAGAACGTTCTCGGCGACGCACCGCCGGCCCACGAGCGCGGCGTCGACGCCCGGCCCGACCGCGTCGACCACGCCCGACCACTCGTGGCCGAGGATGGCGGGGTACTTGACGCGCGGGTTGCCCTCGATCATCGCGAGGTCCGTCGCGCACACGCCGCACGCGGCCGTACGGATGCGCACGTGGCCCTTCGGCGGTTCCGGCGTCGGCACCTCGCGCATCTCGCTCCGGCCGGGGGAGGTCAATACAATCGCTCGCAGTGTTTGCTCGCGCCTTGCCTGGGTAGCATGGCCACCCGGCAACCAAGCCCCCGGTGTATTCACCAGTACGTGTTTAGCGTGGGTGGCACGGTCACGCGCCGTTGCGTGACCGTGCTTGCTCCCCCATGTGACCGTGCACGGCCACGCAACAGCGCGTGGCCGTGCCACCCGGCAATCTCGTGTCACGCTAAACACGTACATTCACCGGGGGCGAAACAAGCCTCAGGGGTTGATCATGACCTTGTTGCGCTCCGCGCCGCCCATCACCTC
>JAPLML010000267.1 GCA_026387055.1 Planctomycetota bacterium
ACAGGGGGTCAAAGCAAAACCCGAAATCGCTTTCGTGTGTGCGCGGCGAGTCAGCGTACGTGTCTAGCGATTGTGCCGCTGTGCCGATAGCCGTTGTGGCACGGCCGGCTTGTGCGGCCGTGGCAGAGCACCAACCACCGTCCCCACTGCCGGACAAGCCGGCCGTGCCACATCCGCGGGGGTACGCTAAACACGTACGGTCAGGAGACCCGCCGCGCACACATCGACGAAAGTTCGAAACCTCTATTGGCCCGCCCACACGCCGCGGCGGTGGCGGCGGGCATCGTCTTCAGCCAACAGAAACTCGTTGAGATAACGATAACTCTCCTGCTCGTTGACCCGGGCCAGCCCCTCCTGCACGAGGACCTGGCCAAGGAGACGCGAGCGGCCGTAGGGGAAGGGGAGGGGTTGGCCGGCACCCTCGGGCGGGAGGAAGACGGATGCCGGGGCGGGGAGCGTGCCGTCCCCGGCCGCGCGCGGCTCGATCTCAACGAAGACAACCGTGTTCGGCGCGGCGAGCTCCGCCAGGCGCGCGCGGGCGCGGTCGGCCCCGGCCGGCGTCCCCGGTTCGGCCAGGCCCGCCAGCCGCATGAGCGTGCCGTCGTCCAGCCGGAGCGAACTCGGGCCGGCGATTTCCCTGACCGTCTGGTACGTGCCGACGGGGACGTCCGGAGGCAGGAGCGGCCACGGCGACATGCTCTGGCGGAACACATTCCAGGCCCAGCCGGCCAGGCCGATCCAGCAGGCGACGAGCACAAACCACAGGAACCAGTTGGCGCGGCGAACGGGGCGCGAGGCGGGCGGCGGAAGGTCTTGAGCTTCGACCACGGCGCCTCCTACCGCTTGAGAAAATACTCCATTAACTCGTGGCCGACCGCAACGTGCATCCCGGTCTTGCGGGCGCCGGCCTCGGTCATCGCGCCGCCGGTGTGGCCGACGGGCAGGCCGGAACCCATCATCGCAAAGGGGACGGCCCGGCGCTAGTGCGTCCGCAGTTCCAGCGGCGTTTCGTGATCAGGCGACACGAGGATGCGCCACGGCTGGCCCGCGCTTTCGAGGGCGGCGAGGACCGGCCCCACGATCTCGCGGTCGATGGCTTCGAGGGCTTTGACCTTCTCGCGGGCGTCGCCGTTGTGGCCCGCCTCGTCGGGGGCCTCGACGTGGACGACCGCGAGGTCGTGGTCCTTCAAGGCCTCGATGGCGGCGTTCGCCTTGCCGGCGTAGTTGGTGTCGTAATAACCCGTGGCGCCCTCGACCTCGATCACATCCCAGCCGACGAGCTTGGCGATGCCCCGCACAAGATCGACCGCCGTGATGGCCGCCCCGCGGAGGTGCCACCGCTCGGCGAAGGACTCGAGCGTCGGGCGCCGGCCCTCGCCCCACAGCCACACCTGAGTGGCGGGGTTCTCGCCAAGGTCGCGCCTTACATTGTTAATGGGATGCTCGGCGAGCACCTCGCGCGAGGCGTCCATGAGTTCCTTCAGGCGCCGGGCGTTCTTGCCCTTGGGCAGGTGCCGTTTGATGGGCTGGCCCATGATGTCGTGGGGCGGTGTGGTCCGCACGTCGAACCGCTCGCCCTTGATGACCACGAGGTGCCGGTACCCGACGCCGGCGTAGAACCGCAGCGAGTCGCTGCCGAAACGGTCTTCGAGGGCCGCGATAAGGACCTGGGCCTCCGGGGTGCGGATGTGGCCGGCGGAGTAATCCATCATCTCCTCGTCGGCCACGGTCACGAAGTTGCAGCGGAAGACCCAGTCGTCGGGCCCCAACTCGATGCCGCGCGCCACCGCCTCCAGCGGGGCCCGCCCGGTGTAGTGCTTCGTCGGATCGTAGCCGAGCAGGCTGAGGATGGCGACGTCGCTGCCGGGCGCCAGCCCCGCGGGGATGGTCTGCACGGTGCCGAGGCGGCCCTCGGCGGCAATGCGGTTCATGTTCGGCAACCGCGCGACCTCCAGGGGGGTGCGGTCGACGAGGGCCTTCGCGGGCCGGTCGGCAGCGCCGTCGGGAATGATGATGGCGTACTTCATTCCTCGCCCTCCCCGTTGCCGGCGAGCATGCGGATGCGCACGGCCGGGCCATTGACGATGGGAAGCCGCCGGATCTCGTCGAGGGCGTGGGCCACGTTGCCCTCGCGCGCCCGGTGGGTCGTGATGACGAGGGGCACGGAATCGGGCCGCGCGGGCTCGTGCTGGAGGACCGAGGCCACGCTGATGTCGTGCCGCCCGAGCGCCCCGGCGATGCTCCCCAGGACGCCCGGCTTGTCGAGGACGTCGAACCGCAGGTAGTAGCGGGTGCGGATGTCGCTCATCGGCAGGACGGACAGGGCGCGCGCGCGGCCGGCCAGCCACGCGATGCTCTCGAAGGTGACCCGCGCCCGCCCCATCGCCGCGTCGACCAGATCGGCCACGATGCTCGAGGCGGTCGGCATCTCGCCCGCGCCCGGGCCGACGTAGAACGTGTCGCCCACGGCGTGGCCGGTCACGAGGACCGCGTTGTTGACGCCCGAGACGGTGGCGAGGGGGCTCCCGGCCGGGACAAACGTCGGGTGCACCCTCAGGCTCATCGCGCCGCCCGCGCAGCGGCCGATGGCGAGGAGCTTCAGGACGTAGCCGACCTGGGCGCCGTAGGCGATGTCGGCCGGCTGGAGGCCCGCAATGCCTTCGACGTAGACATCTTCAAGGTTAATGTTGGCGCCGAAGCCGAGGCCCGCCAGGATGGCGAGCTTGTGGCGGGCGTCCTCGCCGCCGACGTCGAGCGCCGGGTCGGCCTCGGCGTAGCCCTTGGCCTGGGCCTCGGCCAAGGCGTCCTCGTAGAGGGCGCCCGTGCAGGACATCTGCGTAAGGATATAGTTGCATGTGCCGTTAAGGATGCCGGTGATGGCCGAGATCCGGTTCGCCAGCAGGCCGTCGCGGATGGCGCGGATGATCGGGATGCCGGCGGCCACGGAGGCCTCGAAGCTGATCGAGCGTCCCGCGGCGCGCGCCGCGGCAAAGAGCGCCGCGCCGCACTTGGCCAGGGCGGCTTTGTTGGCCGTCACAACGTCCTTGCGGGCGGCGAGGAGCCGCTTCATGAGGTCCACCGCGAAGGTGGTCCCGCCCACGGTCTCGACGGCGACGCCGACGCCCTTGTCGGCGAGGACCCGCTCGACGTTGTCCGTCAGGAGCTCCGGCGGAACGGCCACGGAGCGCTTGCGCTTCAGATCGATGTCGCAGACGTACTTCAGAACCAGGCGGCAGCCGGTGGCCTCGGCCAGGCGCGCACCGTCCTCCAGCAGCAGCCGTACGACGCCGGCGCCGACCGTGCCGAATCCAATCACTGCAACGCCGGTGGTGATCATGGTTTCCTCTGACACGCCTCAGGCGGTGTCGAAGACGGAGGGAAAATACGCTTGCGGGAGGGCTTCTTCAAGGGAAAAAGCTGTGTGCGCCGGCTGGGCGTCCGTTCATGTGGCACGGGTTGCTTGTCAACCCGTGATTGCAGGGGTCCTCTTTCCGCACGGCTTAACGCCACATGGAAGAGAGGCCACAATAACCACGGGTTGGCAAGCAACCCGTGGCACATGAGAAACGGAACCGCGCATAAAAACACCCACCCGTCGGGGGAACGCCCCGGTGGGAGTGGCCGAACGGACTTCCATAATATATACGCCCTCGCGGCCGCAAGAAGCAAAAGAAAAGCGGAACTCCAGTTGCGGGCGGGGGTTAGATACCCTGGTTCAGCACGCAGACACGCGGCCCATCGCGCCCGGCGGCCGCCCAAGCAGGCGAGTGCACATGAGTATCGTGGAGGTCCTCCTCGAAAAGGGTCTGATTACCCCCAAGCACCTCTCCGAAGCGATGGACCTTCGGAAGAAGGAAGGGGTGCGGCTGGACCGCGCCCTGGTGCGCCTGGGCTACGTCGGCGAGGAAGCGCTGCTGAAGATCATGAGCGAGCAGCTCGCGATCCCCATGATCGACCTCGCGAGCGTGCAGGTGGACGTCGAGGTGCTCCGCAGCATGCCCGCCAAGCTCGTCTACCGCAAGAACCTCGTGCCGATCTCGCGCTCCAACGGCACGCTGACGGTGGCCACGAGCGACCCGTTTGACCTGTACGCGTTCGACGAGCTGCGCCTCCTGACGGGTCTGACAATCCAGCCGGTCCTCGCGCCGCAGGAGGAGATCAGCAAGCTGATCAAGGCGCACTACGGCGTCGGCGGCGACACGAATGACGAACTCATGAACGCCGACGAGGTCCAGGTGATGGGCGAGGCCTCGCCCGACAGCGAGGACCTCCTGGAGATGGCCCAGGAGGCGAGCGTCATCAAGCTCGTCAACGAGATTTTCCTGGAGGCCCTGAACGAGCGGGCCAGCGACATCCACGTCGAGCCGTACGAGAAGCGGCTGTCCATCCGGTACCGGATCGATGGCGTGCTGCACGAGGCGACGATGCCGCCGCAGATTTCGCGGTTCCAGGCGGCGATCATCAGCCGCATCAAGATTCTGGCCAACATGAATATCGCCGAGAAGCGCCTGCCGCAGGACGGCCGCATCAAGTTCCAGGTCGGCAACCGCCAGATCGACGTGCGCGTCAGCGTCATCCCGATGCTCTGGGGCGAAGGCATCGTGATGCGCATCCTGGAGACCTCGACGACCCTCTTCACGCTGCCGCAGCTCGGGATGGCCGAGGACACGTTTGCCGTCTTCCGCGAGATCATCGCCCGGCCGCACGGCATCCTCCTGGTGACCGGCCCCACGGGGAGCGGCAAGACCACGACCCTCTACGCGGCGCTCCAGGAAATCCTGAGCCCGGAGATCAAGATGATCACGGTCGAGGACCCGGTGGAGTACCACCTGGAGGGCGTGAACCAGATCCAGGTGTCGCCGAAGATCGGGATGACCTTTGCGCGGGGCCTGCGGGCGATCTTGCGTCACGACCCGGACGTGGTGATGATCGGCGAGATCCGCGACCTGGAGACCGCCGAGGCGGCGATCCAGGCGTCGCTGACCGGCCACTTCGTCTTATCGACATTGCACACCAACGACGCCTGCTCGGCGGCCACGCGCCTGCTCGACATGGGCGTGGAGCCCTTCCTGGTCACGAGCACCCTGGCCGGGGCGATGGCCCAGCGCCTGGTGCGGACCATCTGCCCCGACTGCAAGGAACAGTATGCGCCCGACCGCGAGCCGCTGCCGGCGGACTTCAAGCTCGAGCCGGGGGTGAAGCTCTGGCGGGGCGCCGGCTGCCGCAAGTGCCGCGGCACGGGCTTCCGCGGCCGGTCGGGCCTCTTCGAGCTGCTCGTCGCCGATGACGCGGTCCGCGAGAAGATCATGGACCGGCGGCCCGCCGGGGAAATGGTCGCGGTGGCGAAGCGGGCGGGCCTGCGCCTCCTGAGGGAGGACGGCTGGGTCAAGGTCCGGGCGGGCATCACGACGCCTGAGGAAGTCATGCGTTCGACCAAAGTGTGAGGTGTGGTTAATTATCAATATATTGCGAAGACGGCGGCCGGCCAGGAAGTCGCCGGCGCGATCCAGGCCGAGAGCGAGGCCGCCGTCGTGCGCGCCCTCGACGAGCGCAAGCTTTTTCCCGTCCGCGTGACGGCAGAGGAGGAGCGCCTCGGGGGATGGACGGGCGGGCGCGTTCGGGCCCGCGACGTCGGCGTGATGTACGGACAACTGTCGGACCTCCTGAAGGCCGACGTGCCGGTCCTGAGGGCCCTTCAAATCCTCGCGCGGGCGACGGTTTCGAGGCCCCTGAAGGCGCTCATTGCCAAGGTGGCGGAGGACGTGGCGGCGGGCAAGCCCCTGGCCGA
>JAPLML010000287.1 GCA_026387055.1 Planctomycetota bacterium
CCTGTCGCCCCACGGAAGGGGGAAATAGCGGCGCGGGCCCGTCAGGCCCTTCGGATCGGCCTTGACTTCGTCGGGTTTCTCGTCCTTTCCTCCCCAGTAGAGGCCAAAGGGAAGGACGGGGTAGGCGTCATCGGGAGCATCAATGTACTTCAGTTGAAACTCTCCCTGGCCGCACCCCGGCGCGGCGGCTGCGCTCATGATGATTGCGGCCACGCCGCTCATGATCCAGATATGGCAGTTTCGCATGGTTCACCTCTGTGTATCGCGCGACAGGCCAGCCTTTCCCCCTCTTACAGACATCCCCTCCAATCAAGTCTGCCGGCCGGGCGAGGCCGCGCCCTGCACGCCGGGCGAGTGGCCTTCCGACGACGCCTCCAACAAGGGACCGAGTATAACCAACCGCGCTGGCTGCGCCGCGCGGCCCCGCCGCGTCGCCTGGATGCCCTTGTTGTGAAACATCACTTCGTTAAGCCGGTTTCCTTGCGTGACAACACATATGCCTTTAGGAAAACCACGCCTGAAACGATAAGGATGATGAACGCAACGGGAAAGATTATACGGCAGATAGTTCCCCCCGCGTCCCCGGCCGCAGCAATGGCAAGACCAATCCCACCAAGGCCGAGAAGCAAGCATCCCCCGAGCGCACCGATGGCGCCGCAGATCATTCTTACTTGTGTGTTTGTCATGGCCCTTCTCTCCTTCCTTGTGCCGGGGCAATTCCTGCACCGTTCGGACGGCGCACGTGCCCCAAGACGTGAGCCGAAGGCCGTCATCGGGCGCTGCCTCCTTCAGCTGCGCCGAACGCGGCCTTGACCTGTGGCTGGCGCAAGCGGCGGAGCCACAGCGCGCCAAGGGCGAGCCAGGCTGCGGCCAGGATGGTCCATACCGCCGGCTCGACCCACGGGACGGGGGCCACCTTCTTCGACTGACCCCCCACCCCCCGCGGCACGAAGACGGACCGGTCGATCCGCTCTTCCGGGGACTGCCAGCGCCAGTTCCTGGCGAGCTCGTCCAGGTTGGCGGCTTCGGCGTGGGCCCTCGGCCCGTCGGGCGCCGCCTCTGTCAGAAGCTCTGCCGGAAAGCCCGGCCCGGCGACGAGTTCGCCAGCGCCGCCGGCCTTCATCCAGGCCAGGATGACCTTCGGATCCAGCCCCGTTTCGGCGGCGGTCTCGACGCCGTCGCGCCCGCGGTACTTGTAGCCCAGGGTCCTCAGGTCGATCTCCATCTGGCCGAGCACGCCGATTGACGGCCCCGCGTTGGGCGGCAGGAACCTGAGCACAAGGCGTTGCCGCTCGAGCCCCCGACTGGGGGGAGAGCGGCCCCAGGTCCACCCTTCGCCCGTCGCGTGGCATTCCAGGAAATAGCCGCGGTCGGCGGTCCAGTTTGCGCCGGTGTCTGGGACGCGCATGCTGGCGGAAATCGGATCCATGTAGCACTCGTCCTGGACGATGTAGCGGGCCGGGACACATTCGTCGAGGAGAACCAGGGCCAAGGCAGCCGCGACCCCGCCGACGGCCAGCCAGCCGACCAGGGCCAATCCCATCCGGCGCGCCTGACGCCGAGACGGGGCCCCCAGCGCTGCCTTCTCCGCCTCGGCGGCAAAGGCGGCCCTGACGTCCGGCCTGGCGAGCGCCACCAGGCCCCAGATGGCAACGGGTCCTCCGATCACCACCGCCGGCGAGATCGGCAGCATGGCGAAAATGTTTCCTGCCACGGCCACCCAGCGCCAACGCAGCCCCAACAGGGCAATGGCAGGAACAAACAGCAACACCCCATAAGCAATGGAGCCCAAAGAGATAAGCACGATCACCCCATGCCCAAAAAGGGCGCTCGCCGCCACGGCCAACCTGTACGATCGCAGGCGCATCATCTGCCAGGCGCCTACAATGATGAGGACTCCCGTCCCGATGGCCCCCAAAGACATGGCGAGGATGCCCACCGCATACTCAACCCCCGAATAGAATGCCAGGAAGATCCCCAGGATCACGAAGAGGAACGCGACATTGATGGCGGCTCCGACGATCATCCCCGTGGCGGGCCGCCTCACGCGGTCGGCCGGGCTCACGGGCATCCCCTCACGGGCTTGGGCCACGGGGGCGAGAGCTGCCTTGGCCGCCGGACGGTAGGTCCTCCAAAGCACCGCCATCAACAGGTACGGGCCGATGACAAGCGGGATGGCTATGACTACGGTGATCGCGGCGTCGCCCACGTCCGCCGCAGAAACCGCTATCGCGGCGACCGCGCAAGCCCCGAGGAAGATGCCCAAGGGCAGCGCAAGCCGCTTTACCCGCGAATGCGGTCCCAGCATCGTTCGGAAGAAGTCGGCGAAACTGCGCGGCCTGTCCGGCGACTTCGCCAGCAGGTACCACCACCAAGCCAGGCTTGCTCCGCCCATCGCGGCGAGAACCACAAACCATGAAGAAATAAGGTGGCCTGTTTGAAGCCCGAGAAAAGCGACTTCGGCGAGCGTGATGAAAGCCAGAGTGATGCCGGTCCAACGCTGTCGGAGAACCACGTCGGGCACCTGGGCCGCCAGCGCCAGCGCGGCCGCCGGCTGTGGCCCGCGGCTGATCTCTTCCACGTCGGTCTTGACTTCGCTGGCATGCTGATAGCGCCGCGCCGGCTCCTTCTCCAGCGCCTTCAGGACCACCTCGTCCAGCCGCACGTCCACCTGGAACTTCTGCGACGGCGGCGCAAAGCGGCCCAGCGGCAACTCGCCCGTCAGCATCTCGTAGAAGACGACGCCGAGCGAGTAGATGTCGGCCCGCTGGTCCACCTCGGCCGGGTGCTCCAATTGCTCAGGGGCCATGTAGGCGGGCGTGCCCATGACCTGCTGCGGCTGGGTGAGGGTGAAGTCCGCCGGCGTCCGGCCCAGTAGCTTGGCGAGGCCGAAGTCGGCGATCTTCACACGGCCCTTCTTGTCCAGGAGGATGTTCTCGGGCTTGATGTCGCGGTGGACGATCCCCTCGTCGTGAGCAAACTGGAGGGCTTCGCACACCTGGACCACGATGCCGAGGGCCTCTCGGGGCGCGAGGCGCTCCGTGCGCTCCATCTGCCGAAGGTTCACCCCGTCCACGTACTCCATGACGAAGTAGTAGAGCCCGGCCGCCTGGCCGAAGTCGTACACGGCGACGATGCTCGGGTGGTTCAGGCGCGCCAGCGACCTGGCCTCCCGCTTGAACCGCTCGGCGAACGCCGCATCGTAGCCGATCCCCGGCGGCAGGACCTTCAGCGCCACGAGCCGGTCGAGCTCCCGCTGGCGGGCCTTGTAGACCGCCCCCATGCCGCCCTGGCCGAGGAGTTCGAGGATTTCGAGGTTGGGGAAGTACGGCGCCAGGTCCTCAATGAGCGGCGGCGTGAAACCGGCCGATCCTTGCGGCGCCGCGGCCGAACCCTCCGCCGGGCGCTGGCTTTCCAGGCCTCGCTCCAGCAGGCACGCCGGGCACAGGCCTTGGGGCGCGTTGGCGGGCAGTTCGGCCCCGCACTGCGGACATCGTCTTTCCTGGCTCATCGCTTCATCCTTTCACCCAGTGGCTTCCACCCCTTACAGAAGCGATTCGCCACACAGGTTACAGGAAAATGGGCCGTTCAGGGCCGGAAGGCCCTAAAGAGATGGCGGATCTCCTCGTCGACCTCCTCGGGACTGGCCACGGTCTGGGCGATCTCGTCCCGTAAGAGGCGGCGGTAGCGCCGGCGCAGGCGATGCACAGCGACCTTCACGGCCCCCTCCGTCATCCCCAGGCGGCACGCCACCTCGGCATAGGGACACGAGCCTTCGGCCTGCGTCAGGAAACCCTTGAGTCCCTCGAAGAGTCTCTCCGTTCCGGCGGCGACGTGTTCCGCCTCCAGGCTATCCAGGACTTGCCCGAGCAGGGTCAGGGCCCACTGCCGGTCGAAGTCCTTCTCCGGGGCCAACTCGTGCGAGGGTTCCAGGCGGTAACGGGTCTCGGCCTTGCCCCTGTCGAAGGAGAGCACGGTCCGACCGCCGCCGCGTTTCCGGGCCCTGGCCCAATCCCGCTCGTTCGCCAGGAAATGCCTGAGCGAGGCCAGCAGGAAGGAGCGGAACTTGCCCTTGCTGCGATCCGCTGAAGCCAGGTAGTCCTTGTCCAGCAAGCGGGTGAAGAACTCCTGAGTCAGGTCCTCCGCGTCGTGGCTTCCATAACCGCAGCGCCGCACGTAGGCATAGAGGGGATACCAGTAGGCTTCGCACAACGTCGCCAGGGCGGCCTGGGCATCGGGCCGGCTTTCGTGCGCCGCGGCCAGCACGATGCTCCAGCGCGTCGTGGCGAATGACCGCCGACCGTGTTGGCCAGACTTGGAAGATTGGCCGGGACATGACATGCGGGCATTCTATCAGAGGCGGACTCAATCACCATGCTATTGCGTGGGGCATTCCGGTAAACCACAGGCTTGCCGCCGGTGACTAAGCCCAGGACAGCCCACAGGTCTTTCAGCGCCCTTTCAGCGCGCCCACGCCCCGCTACGCCATCACTTGTCATCACCTGCCAAGAAGAGGCGTTAGGTAACCGAGGCGGAGGACGCGCGGAGAGGCTAAGAATTGTCGCCACTTGTCGCCAAGTGTCAACGCTTGTCATTACCTAGCAAGAGTGGGCCCAGGTGGATTCGAACCACCGACCAAGGGATTATGAGTCCCCTGCAACGGGGACGCAAGCCGCGTAACGACAAAGACTTAGAACCCGCCGCCTCCCCCCTTTCAGCGCCCTTTCAGCGCGCCGGCGAAACGCCGAGAACAAGCCCAAAATGCCGCCCGATTCAGCCCAACTCGCCGCCGCTGGGATGGCTACCCGGCCGGGACGACCCTTGCCGGGGCGGGACCTGCACCCGCTGGAACTGCGTACCTTTCACGGCGCACGTGGCACACTTCACCCCTCCCGCTGGCCCGTTCGTCCGGGGCCACGGTCGTAGTGCGCGCTCATGGTGAACTCTTGATGCCAAAGAGCAGCGCGTCGCTTGCTTCCCGCGCCGCAACCCCAAATCTCGCGGCCCGTGACGACCGGAAACCCGAATGTCCGCCCTGCTTTCCGCCCTAACACATGGCGAACCCAATTCCCCTGGCCCAGCACAGGAGGTGACTTTGTACCTCGAGCCGAACCAGATCGAGTTGATGAACCGCAGGAGCAAGACGTCACTCAGGCAGCAGTGATCGTCTTCCCTGAATTCTCACTTGCCCAGGATGGTGGCGTCTGGCGTTGTCAAGAGGCTTTTCCACACTTGCGCCAAGAGGGCTGCGTACACGCGGCCTGCCGCTTGGAGTTCCTTCGCACGTGGACTGCCATAGGGGACCACCTCCCCCTTCTCGCCTCTGTTGACCAAGTCGCACGCCGCCTTATAGTCCAGAGGCTCCTTGGCGGCAGGTCCCGGCCAGTACATCGTTATGGCGCCAACCCCGCGGACTGCGAAGGAGAAATCATCCCCGTTGGGCCTGATGTCATGCAACACAAAGATCGGGCTGTCAACCGCATCAAACCAGAGGAGCCTCCCAGGAAGGGAGGCGCACGCCTTGTCCAGTTCCACCAGCGTCCCCGCCGCCTGCTGAAGCGTAATACTCAGGACCCTTGGCTCAAGCTGCCCTCCCCATCCCCACGGGTCGCCGCAATCCGCCCGGAGGTTGGTCACCGCCTTGGGACCGGCGGCAGTGAGCGCAAAAGCAGCATATCCATACTTGTCATCCACGAACCCCAACCGTTCGATGATGACCATCCTGCTCCAATCTCCAAAATGCGTATTCAGGAGAGCGCCAAGGCAGCGGAACCGCGGATCCGCTGGGCGTTCCTCGACCACATGCCCAATATCATACTCAATCGAGGACGCCTGGCTGGCCGGTGGATGGCCCTCTTCTTTCATGTAAACACAATGGCGGTCCATCCGCAGGGTAAGGCACTTAAAAGTATAGTCACCTGCACTTGGCCCCGCAGGCACAAAAGAGGACAGCCCCTGCCCGCTGCAGCCCGATCCCAGGAGCCCACACGCGAGCCACAGCAGTCCAAGTGCCAGTCTTCTCATGGGTTGCCCTCAGATCACTGTGCAACAAAGCACGCCGCCGCAAGTCTAGCTCTTACGGCCTCTTACCGGTGCGGCCGGAATGAGGCGCCACGGCAACACCCCTCGGGGGACACGAGCTTATTCTGGCACTCTCCCCCATGGCTGCCCCAGAGCGGCGGACCCGCGTGTCCAATGTGGCCCCCGCGTTCGTCTAGTACTCCGGGTCCCAGGGAAGGCGCTGCCAGTTCGGGGGGAACGGCTCCAGCTTTGTCGCCGGGATGACCCCGACGGCTTGCCTCATGGTCTTGACCCGGGACCGGAAGCCAGCAGCGGCGTTGACGGCTGCCGCTATGTCGCCCTGTGGGGTCGTGAAATCCGCCCTGTTCTTACACCCCACATGGTCCTTGACCAAGTCAACAAGGATTCTGTCCATCGCGTCGACGACATCCCACTTCTGACTGGAGTTCGCCAGGTTGATTGGGGTGTTGGCTACCAATGCCGCCCCGGCATTCGCCACAAACTCGTTCTTGGTTCCGTACAGGCCGTGCACCAACTCTTCGGCGATCGTGTGTGCTGATCCCTGAATGCGCAGAGGGTCACCCGGTTGCCACTGCGCCCCAAAGGTTGTCGGGACCACATAGTATCGAGTGCCGTCTTTGGTCGCGGCCTGGCGTTCGCTTCTTGCCCACTCACCCACGGGGCCGTTGGCCCCAAACCTGAGGAAGAGATTGCAGGCAGGCAAGTGCTTATAGTAGCAGCAGCAGAAGCCGCGCGTGGGCCAGGAATCCCCGGCCGTGGGCCGAAACTCCTGCTTTACCGAAATGGCGATGTCTCCGTTCGTATCAGGCTTGAACTCGAGACATGGGCACATCTGGCTCATTGTGTTGGTCAGGTCCCTAGTTAGGGGCTCGACGGGATGCACCAGATCCCCGACTATCCTGAACCGGTGTCTCCCAATGTCCGGTAGCTTGTCAGGAATTTGTTGGTACTGCAGAAGACCACTCCAGTCCACGCAACCCGCCGGGGAACTCATGGCGTATTCGTACAACCCCATTCCATCCACATGCCCCGCCGGATCCCGCTCAATCCACCGCCCCAGCGTCGGG
>JAPLML010000759.1 GCA_026387055.1 Planctomycetota bacterium
CACGGCGCAGCCGTGCTGGGCGACAAAGTCGCAGTCGAACAGCCGCAAGACGGCCTGTTTGGGAATCTTCTTGGGGAACGAGAAATTGTACTCTTCGAGAAGTTTTCGCTTTGGCAGCCGCGCGCGGAGAATTCGCTTCTCTAGTGCCCGCTGACGGCGGGCATCGGCTTCTTCCCCGATCAACGTGGCCAGCACCTCCAACATGGAAGTGCCTTTGCGGGCCGCCTCGTTAAGCACCTCCTGATACATTTCGGCGATGCGGTGGAGTTTCAAGTCCGCCAGATCGCGTAACAACCTCTCGTGGCGTGACGACGTCATGGTTGGGGCTCCTGGTCTTCGGAGGAGCCGAACAAACGGTCATAGCGGGCCGGGTCGGGCTCATCCAGGTGAATGTCTTCGATCAGTTCGCCGCGTTTGGGTCGCAAGGGCGTGGGCGAAGGCAGGTCGCGGCGGCGGCGCTGTTGCAAGACGAGGGCCTCCACGTAGGCCGCGTCGTAGGTTTGGTATTCGAGGGCCAGGCTGACGGCCGTCAACACCTCCTTGCGGCCGTACAGCCGCACCAGGCCCAAGAGCCGGCGCAGGTGTACCGTCGCCTTCACCGGGACCGACAACAGCTTCAGGTGGAATTGTCGCGCCGCAGGGCCGAGGGCGTCGAACTCCGTCTCGCGCTGCCCCGCCTGGCGGCGCCGACGCATCGTCACGGCCGCCAGGCGGTGGTCGGGATGGACCACCAATTGGCCCTTCTCATAGCAGCGGTGGTGCATGGTCACCTCCTGGCCCTGATCGATGATTCGCAATTGCGTGGCGTTGGCCCGGAGCGTAACCGTCTTACGAACCAGTGCTGGCAGCACGGAGTAACGGTTGCCGTCGTAATGGACCCGGGCATGGGACGTGACCCCAGCGGAGAGAATCTCGTCGGTGTCGAACGGCATCGCCGGCAACGGGCGCAGTTGGTCGCGCTCTTTCTGAAAGCGGTCGATAGGGCGCTCGTGGGTGGCGGCGTGCAGGCGGACGTTGGCCACTTCATCGCGCCACGTTGGGCCAAGACGCCGGTAATCCTCCCAGGTCGCCAGTTCCTCGCTGCGGCCCGCCAGGGCACTGCGTTTGACATACCGCACACCTCCCTCGACGATTCCTTTTGATTCGGGGTCGCGCGCCGCACAGGCGATCGGCTCCATGCAGAAGTGACCACATAGGGCCAAGAACTCGGGATGCAGACAGGCATACCGCCCCGAACCGTTGAGCACTGCCGCCTTGAGGTTGTCAAAGATGATTTTGCGCGGACTACCCTGAAAAAAGTCCATCGCGTGGACCACCGCCCGGTAGAAGTCGGCATTCCGTTGCGACAGGCTGAACTCGATATAGCACAGCCGGCTATAGCAGAGCACCGCCACGTACACCGAGACCCGCCGCACGGTCTGCCCGATCTCCAATCGTCCACAATCTCCCCAGTCCACCTGCATGGCGTCGCCCGGCTCGTAGAGCACTTCCTGATAGACCCGTCCCCGCGCCGGCCGGACCTGGTGCAGATAACGCCGTACCTGGTAGACGCTTCCCCGATATCCGTCCTCTCCCCGGGAGATCTCCTCCAGGACCCGCACCGCCGACAGGTCCGAATACTTGGCCACCAAGGTGTCGATCTGCGCCCAGTAAGGGTCGAGGATGCTTTCGCTCGGCCCTCGTGTCGGCGTGGGGGGCGACGAAAGCGACAACGCCTTGCGGACCGTCCGGTGGGAGCAGTGCAGACGCCGGGCAATCGCCGCCTGCGACAACCGCTCCACCTCGTGCAACCGGCGAATCTCCGCCCATAGCGCGACCTTCATCGGGGCGAATTCCCGCACAAAGCGGCGATCAATCCACGACCATCCGCCTGTCGGTGGGCGGCGCACGCGGTCTGAGTTCAACACCTGTTTGTGAATCATGACCGGTAACTCCCTGGGACCGCGGCAAAGGTACTCGGACCTCGTCGTCCTGGCCATAGCCGCCGACCGCAGTTCTTGCTTGGCCGCCAGCCAGTTCCAGGCCCGGTCCCGAAAAACCTGGCTTCGCCGATGGCAACGGAAACCGCTTCTTCGCCGCGGCGCAATACTCCAAGCGACGCTTCAGCCGGCCGGCTTTCGTCTTACGGGACAGGTACTTGCGCTCGCGATCCTTTACCCGACGCATCGCCCCGCAGCATGTGTTGCTGCAATAGGCTGATGGCGATCGGGGGGAATCACGCGGAGGCTCATAACACCCGGGCCGGTCGCACAGTACGTGCGGAAGAGGGGTTTCGCTGCGTGACCACGCGCCCGACGGCGAAGCGGTGTCTTGGGAATCTTCACCAGGCGACAGCTTGCTCCGGCTCGGGCCACGCTGGCGCCGGACACGTTCCGCCTCCGCGTGCTTCTGACGCCCCTCAGGTGCCGTCCGACGTTCCCGTTGCCGCTTCGTCGCCTGCCAGCGACACACCAACTCCAGGCACTCGGGATCTTGACAATACCGCTGGTTCCATTGGCGGGCCCGATACCTCCGCCCACATCCCTTGCGTAGGCAAATACGCCATCCCAGCCGCCTGCCCCTGGCGGACGTACCCGCTTCGCTGCTATCCTGGCAACGTCCCATGGGAGATTGCCGCTCCCTCGGGGCCGCCCGGGGAGGACGCCCTTCGTTCTCCTCGGGCACTTACCCGCCGATGCTTGGTCCCTTCGCCCGCCGCCGCTTGGCGGCAACCCTTCCTCCTACCCCTTCCCTCGGAACTTGAAGGATAGCGTGAAAGGCCGGCAAGGTGTTCCCCTTGCGCGGGATAAATCTCAAGCCGCGCCAAGGAGACCAAGAAGGACACGTACCAGATGCATTCTTGCCTTGAAGGAGACCCGGGAAGAAGACAATCCCCCGGAAGTAGACGTGCTAAGAAAACGCGGCAAGGAGACAAGAAGAAGCACGGCGTCTACGGGGCAATGCTGGCCCGGCCGTCCCGTCGCCCGCAATCACGGCCGTTTACAAGCCCGTTCCCAGGCGGCTATTCCTACAAAACGGACGCAGGGGACGGACACCGCACAGCCTTTCGTTGGCTGACTTTACCTTGTTATTGAGCACGACCGACGAATACTGCCTCTTGCAACCCCTGCGGGACC
>JAPLML010000136.1 GCA_026387055.1 Planctomycetota bacterium
CTCGTACATCTCGACGGCGTCGGCGTGCGACGTGGCCACGGGCTTCTCGCACAGGACGTGGGCCCCCGCCTTGAGGGCCGCGATCGTGTGCTCCTTGTGGTAGCAGTTGGGCGTGCAGACCGAGACGATGTCGAGCTTCTCTTCCTTCAGCATCTGCTTCCAGTCGCCGTAGGCGTGGGGGATGCCGTAGGCCTTGCCCACGAGCTTGGGCCGTTCCGGCAGGATGTCGGCGCCGGCGACGATCTCGACGTCGTCCGGCAGGTTCTTCCAGGCGGGGATGTGCCCCGCGACGGCGATCATGCCCGTTCCGATGATCCCGACCTTCAGCTTCTTCTGCGGCATGCCATTCTCCTTCAAGCGGTGTCCGTGGATGATCCGGCCGGTGAGATGTTAGTGACTGCCGGTGCGGGACGCAAGCAATCTGATCACATGACGGTGCCCTGGCTTGTCTGATGATTGCTGGGTCCAGCGCGAATCACCGCCTAGGCCAACAGCGAGGCCACGCAGTCTTGAGGCCCGTCTCACGGGCCTTCGCGCCGCGCAGCGGCGGATGGACCCGGCCTTATAGGCCGGGTCGGGCCTCACGGGAAGCGCGGTTTTCCCTTTCTTTCTTCTTCTCCCCCGCCCGCTCTAGCGGGCGGGGGAGAAGAAGAAAGGGAGAAGGTGCCCGCCTCCTAGCCAGGGCTAGAAGCCCTGGCCTATACCGCCTTCGGCGGGGGAGGGCGGGTGAACCCGCCCCCCCCAGGCGCGAGTCTGCACATGGTGCCGCTTGACTTTCGGCCGATCAGAGTCGATAACTGCGCAGAACCGGAGAGTTGTGCAGGCTGCCCGGGTTCCGGGGGCAACGGACCATGATTACGCTGAAAGCTTCAAGAACACGAATTCCCGCGGACACTCTCCAGCGGGTCGCCTGTAAGGGCGAGCGAGTGCGCATTGAGCGCCGAGGCGCCAAGTCGGTGTACCTGGTGCCCGAGGAAGATCTGAAGCTACTCGAGAGAGTCGAAGACCGGTACTGGGCCGAGGCAGGCCGGAAAGCACTCCGGGAATTCAGGAAGTCCGGCGAGAAGGCTATCCCGTGGGCTGAGTTGGGAACCTCGAAGGAGTGAAGTGCCGGGGCTGCGCCCCGGCCTACATGACATGCCCCAAACTCCGATGACCTACGCCGAGCGGCTGCGGCTCCTGCGCGAGCGGAAGATGGAGCAGACCCGCGAGAAAATCGCGGCGCGCGGGTACATGGACGTCGACGATCACGGCTCCATCCAGCCGCCTCCCGGCTGGCAGTGGGAGCCGACGCCCAACCACCCGAGCGGCGGCTTCTACGGCCTCAAAGGGTGGGGCGACAACTTCCGGTCCCTGATGGAGGCGTATCCCACCTACGTGGACCCCGTCGACGCCCTGGCGGGACGGTGGTCCGCCCAACTTCTCGGCACGTGGTACAAGGGCTGGAACCCGGACTTCGATTTCAGCCACCTCAAGGCCGAGCAGGAGTTGTACGGGATCATCCCCGGCATCGGCGGGGCCCAGCACTTCGGGCCGGACTTCCGCATGGGCCTGGAACTGGGCTGGGGCGGCCTGCTCGACAAGGTGCGGCACTACCGGAGCGTTCACGGCCCGGAGAAGGCCGAGTTCTACGAGGCCCACGAGAACGTCATCCTCGGCGTGCAGAATCTCATCCGGCGGACGGTGGCCGAGATCCGCAAGGCGCAGCAGAACGAGGCGCGGCCGGAACTCAAAGAGAATCTCCGCCAGATGGCCGAGATGAACGAGTGGCTCCTCGGCGGGCCGCCGCGGACCCTGCGGGAGGCCTGCCAGTGGATCGCGTGGTACAGTCTCATCTCGCGGGCGTACAACGGCGACGGGGCGGGGAGCCAGCTCGACGAGCTCCTGCGGCCGTACTACGAGCGGGACCTGGCGGCGGGCCTGATCGACGACGAGACCGCGATCTTCTACCTCGCGTGCCTGCTCCTGAACGACACGCACTACTATCAGCTCGGCGGGCCGGGCGCCGATGGCCGCGACCAGACGAGCCCCATCTCGTACCTCATCCTCGAAGCGGCGCACCGGTTGGACGCAACGAACAACCTCACGATCCGCGTGCACGACGGGCTGGACCGCGAGTTCTTCCTCAAGTCGGTCCGGCACCTCTTCGAGGACCGCAAGGGATGGCCGCGGTACTGCGGCGACAAGGGCCTGCCCGAGGGTTTCATGCGGACCGGCTACCCGGCGTCGCTGGCGCGCGAGCGGATTGCCGTCGGGTGCCACTGGATGGCGATTCCCGGGCGCGAGTACACGCTCAATGACGTGGTCAAGATCAACGTGGCGAAGGTCTTCGAGGCGGCCTTCCGGGAGATGATGAACGAGTCGCCCGCCGGCGCGAGCATCGCGAACCTGCACGATCGGTTCGCGGAGCACCTGCGGCGGGCGGTGCTGTGCACGGCGCGGGGCATCGACTTTCACCTCGCGCACCAGAAAGACAACCAGCCGGAGCTGATGCTGAACCTCCTC
>JAPLML010000408.1 GCA_026387055.1 Planctomycetota bacterium
GGGCAGTGTCTCAGTCCCAGTGAGGCCGGACACCCGCTAAGGCCGGCTACCCGTCATCGCCTTGGTGAGCCGTTACCTCACCAACAAGCTGATAGGAAACAGGTCGCTCACAGACCGACAGGCCCCGAAGGGTCCCCATCCTTTGACCCTCCCCGCCATCGAGGGAAGGGCATCATCTGGTATTAATCCGCCTTTCGACGGGCTATCCCAGTGTCCGCGGCACGTTACCTGTTTTGTACTCTCCCTTTCGCCACTCGCTTACCCCACCTTGCGGCAGAATAAGCTCGTACGACTTGCATGTCTCAGCCACGCCGCCAGCGTTCGCTCTGAGCCAGGATCAAACTCTTCAATTGGAAAGCGTTGGTCACAAGACACGACTCAGCGCTTGCTTCCGCGAGAGTGTGTCTTGTGTCTTTCAACACACCACTTGGCCGCGCCGACCGCTTCCGACCGGCGCCGCCTAGACCTCCCTGCACCCCCGACGCCCGAAGGCTTCAGGGATGCGGGACACACTCCCGCTTTGCTTGGGCTCGAACTGTTCACTTGGCAAAGATCAGACGGGCCTATCCGCCCATTCCGAGACTCGGCAGTATAACACCCCGAACGCGGGTGTCAACTACCCACATCCAGAATATTTTTCACTTGTTCGGGCCTCGGTGGCATGGACAGCGGCCGAGGACCCACGGCGTTGAACTTCCCGCAACACCTTTGCTTACTATACCCCACGGCCGGCGGCGCGTCAAGCCTATTTTTCCCCTGCGAAAAAGATTCCTGCGCCCCTCGCCGGGAAGGCGCCTCCTGGCTCGTTTAGCCGCTGTTTTGGAGCCGGAGATAGCGCGGTGGGCAGTCTTGCCCACCGCGCACGCGCCCGAATTCGCGCGGCGGGCAAGACTGCCCGCAGCGCGACGCCGCCCTCCGGCGGCCGGCGCCGAAACTCCTTGCCCCCTCGCCACCTCCCCACGCTATAATGTCACTCACCGAAACGCACCTGACCCCACGGAGGACGCCCATGTTACACTTCGACACATTGACGATTGTCGCAGGTTGCTTTCTCCTGTCCACCAGTCTCCTTGCCGCCGAGGGCCCCGCCCCGAAGACGGGCAGGATCCCCGTCATCCTCGACACCGACATCGGCGACGATATCGACGACACCTGGGCCCTGGCGGTGCTTCTGAAGTCGCCCGAGGTGGACCTCAAGCTCGTGGTCACCGACCAGGGCAAGCCGCTCTATCGGGCGAAAATCATCGCCAAGTTCCTCCAGCGGGCCGGCCGCACCGACGTCGCCGTCGGCCTCGGCATCCCCCTGGCCAACCTGACCGACCAGGGCGGCAACCAGGCTGCCTGGGTCGAGGGGTACGACCTCAAGTCCTATCCCGGCAAGGCGCACGCCGACGGCGTCCAGGCGATGATAGACACGATCATGAACTCCCCGCAGCCGGTGACGGTCGTGGCCATCGGTCCCCTGCCGACCCTGGCGGCGGCCCTGGACCGCCAACCCGAGATCGCCAAGCGCGCCCGGTTCGTCGGCATGCACGGGAGCGTCCGCCGAGGCTACGATGGGGCCAAGGACCCCTGCCCCGAGTACAACGTCAAGGCCAATGCGAAGGCGTGCCAGAAGGTCTTCACCGCCCCGTGGGACATGACCATCACGCCGCTGGACACGTGCAGCCTGGTGCGCCTCAAGGGCGACAAGTACGCCGCCGTTCGCGACTCGAAGGACCCCGTGGCGGTCGCCCTGATCGAAAACTACCGCGTCTGGTGCGGCAAGGATCCGCAGAGGGCCGCCAAGGCATCGAGCACGCTCTTCGACACCGTGGCGGCGTACCTTGCCTTTGCCGACGAACTCCTGAAGATCGAGAGCCTGGGCATCCGCGTGACGGACACTGGCATGACGGCCATCGACCCCGCCGCCAAGGTCATGCGTGTCGCGACCGAGTGGAAAGACATGGCGGCGTTCGAGGACTTGCTCGTCCGCCGCCTGACCGGCCCCACGGCGAAATAGTGCAAGCCTGGGCGCGCCCCGGCACAGAAGCCGCGCGGCGGCCTTCCCAGGCTGCGGCGCATTCACGGCCCCAGAGCATGGCGCGGTATCTCGTCGCTACTTCCGGCGCCGGCGGGCCAGGAGCCCCGCCACACCCGCGCCCAGCAGTGCCAGCGTCGCGGGCTCGGGCGTGAGCGTCCCCGTCAGGAACTGAAAGTTGTCGACGGTGCCCTGCACGGTGACCGACGCCCGAGGGGGGACCCGGAGGTCCCACTCGGCCTCCACGCGTCCTTTGAAGATGTCCCCCTTATACTCGTTGTACCCGTAGACCACGCGATCGAAGACCAGGGTATAGTAGTCGGTCAGAAGGTCGTCCGTGACAGACGCCGAGGTCTTGTAGGACGTGACGAACACGTTGCCCATGGTCCAGTCGGCGAGCACGTGGCGGGTGTCGCCAACGCGAGGGACGATCTCGAGGATCGCCTGATCGAAGTGCCTGCCCATCACCACGGCCTCGAAGAGTTTGGGCGACGCCTTGCTGAGGGGGCTCTTGATGTAGAGTTCCGTCAATTCCACCCCCCCCGTCGCCCCTCCGCTGCCCGTGCCGCCGGTCTGCCGGACCCCTATGCCGAAGGCGTAGACGTCGATCCACCCCTCATGGTCTCTGCCCGTCGCCTCCCCCTGGATCGGATCCATTCTCAAATACATGTCGAACGCCGCTTGCACCGGCATCGCCAACACGAGCAGCGCCAACACGACCACCGCGTGCCTCACCATGGTGCGTCTCCTCTCTTCGGGTCCTGACGGGAAACCATTTCCCCCGTGCCCACTTCGTGCCGCCGACCATCACTTCCTGCGCCACCGGGCCAGGAGGCCGGCGGCGCCCGCGCCCAGCAGGCAGAGCGTGGCCGGCTCGGGGAGCCCGTCAATGCGCGCCGACTGGGCGGACAGACTCCAGGTCTGCCCGCCGTCCAAGCTGACCTCGGTGAAGATATCGAAGAAACTGTCAATCATGTACCCGCCGCCCCCCCCGAGAGGCGTGCAAGTGGTACGGCCGATGGACGCCTTGGTCGGGCTTTCGCGGATCTGGACGCCCATCGGCAGCCCGCCCCCCGCAATGTCCATGGAGAGTATCTCAGCGTCAAACGACCCCACCATGCCGGTCCCGGCAAAACGCACGCTGGCCTGCTGGTGAGGAGCCTGATACCCGTGCGCCCCCAATCCGAGGTCAAGTTCCAGGAACACGTCGAAGAACGAGTTTACGTTGTAGTCCATGCCGGTGGCCATGGATACACGCCCATCCAGGTTGCTCAGCTTCAGGTGCTTGAGCACGATGCCGTTGGCATACATGATCTCTTCTTCCCCTTTCTCCTTGTACTGGGGCGACGGCAAGAGGTCATCGCTCTGGGTATAGGCGGCCCAGGCCACACTGGACGCCAGAATCGACACCACGCTGACTACCACAGCCCATCCGATCATCCGAGTCATGGCTTTCCCCCTTCACCAATCTCCCCCGGCCGGTAACGTTGCCCAAGAGGGCGCCGAGCATCCCCTTGCCCACGGCCAATCGTGAGCCCCGGTTTCATCCGCCGTGTCTCTCCCATCGTGTTGAGCAACCACTCATTTCCTGCGACGCCGGGCCAGAAGCCCCGCCACGCCCGCGCCCAGCAGGCAGAGCGTGGCCGGCTCGGGGGTACCGTCAATGCGCGCCGACTGGGCGGACAGACTCCAGGTCTGCCCGCCGTCGAGGCTGACCTCGGTGAAGATATCGAAGAAACTGTCGATCATGTACCCGCCGCCGCCCCCGCCCAGTGCCGTGCACGAGCCGCCGCCACTTGAGGCCCTGGTCGGGCTCTCGCGGATTTGGATAGTCGTCGGCTCCGAGCCGCCGCGGTGGATCGGCAGCGACATGGACAGGATCTCGGCTCCGATCGGCTGGACACCGCCGACGATGGGGCTGCCGTGGAACCTCCAGAGCGCCTCACCCCGCCCCGTCATCAGCCCCCAAGTCCCCCCGCCGTCCGTGGATACCTCTATGAAGATGTCAAAGAAAGAGTCGCAGTCGTTGTCCACGCCGTCCGCTGGGACTGCCTCCCGCCCTGTGACGTTCAAGAGCTGCATGTTCCTGGCCATAATGCCATCGGCATATAAGACGACTTCTTCCTTTTTCTCCAGGTATTTGGGGGCGGGCAACTCACCAAAGATGTCGAAGAACGACGCCGACGCCACGGTGGACGACCCCATCACCAGCACGGCGCCCAGAACAACCACTTTGCACCAACGAGTCATGGCATGTCTCCTTGAACGGTGTCCTGCCATCCGTTGCGATGGCCGCGAGAAAAGGGGAACCGGTCCCCGCTGGGCCGGTCTTTCCCCCTTCATGCTGCGTCATGTTCCGCGGCAGGCCCCCCGCCGGCCGCTACTACCGTGCTGCGTCACAGTGGCCTCTTCCGCCGGAGTATGGCCAAGCCGCCCAGGGCCAGCAGCGAGAGCGTGGCGGGTTCCGGCACCATCGTCAGCAGGCGGTTCTCGCTGATCAGGTAACTCTCGCCCGGCCTCAGCATGAACTCCCACTCCAGCCCCCACGCCACGTCGCCCGTGAGCGGCCCCGCGTTGCCGTTGAGCGTCGTCGGGAGGCTGTCGTTCAGGGCGTCCAGCGTCGACGGCACCAGGCCGACCTCGCATCGCGTCGGGACCGGCACCACCGCCACCTCGCACGCGTGGTACGGCGCGAACCATTGGTCGACCGTGTTCGGCCACTTCACAACGGCCGTGTCGAACCCGGCGCTCAGAAGGTAATCCGCATAGAGGAAGAGATGGAACGTGCGTGGGGCGTTGCTGATGTTGGTGACCGCCACGGTCTCCGCCAGATCCGTCCGCCCGCTGCCTGCCGGGGCACCCACGAGGTTGTAGTTGATCTCGACGGCCAGCCCCTGGTCCGCGTTGCGGTACTTCAAGCGCAGGTTGTCGTCCCCACCATCTCCGCTCGTATCCACGGCCAGCACGACCGGGCTCGTGTCGAGCGTGTCAACCGATGCCTCGTGCCCCAGCCCGCCGGCACCGTCCACCCGGTACCAGAACCACTCCTTCATCAGGAAGTTCCAGCCGTCCACCACCCAGATATCGTGCCCGTTCTGGGAATAGGGGTCGACCCTCGCCCATGAATTGCCGTTTTCGAGAAGGACCGGGGCGGCCGCGGCAGGCTGGACTGTGAACATCGTCGCCAGCACCGTACCCAATCCCATCAGAAGTCTGAGGCGCAGTGTCACCATGGTAGCCTCCTTCTGCCCGTTCCGGGCAAGGCCCCTCCACGTCGCGGGGGCCTTGCCCGCCTCCCCTCACTTCCTGCGGCGCCGGGCCAGGAGACCCACCACGCCCGCGCCCAACAGGCAGAGTGTCGCCGGCTCGGGCGTGATGACGAACGCCATATCGAGCGACGGGTGATCCGCCACCCGCGGATCCCGCAGTTCGCTCCAGATCGTCGGCGGAATCGCCGGGTCTGGGGTGTCGCCGAAAACCGCATCATCGTTCCAGTGCTCCCTCGACGTCTTCCATCCGAAAACCGTCGGATCGATGGAACCATCCGCGGGCGGCGGCAGGATGGCCATGACGTCCAGCCAGTACACCTTCGGTTCCTTCTCGGTGCCCTTTTGCATGAATGCCTCGGCTTCGGGGATGAAGAAGTTGTACTGCCACACCGTCATGTCCCTGCCCAGCATCTGGCCGGTGTTGGGGTCATAGAAGTCTTCATTGGCCGTCGCCCAGGGGCGGACACGGTACTCCGTCGGCTTGAACAAGTGCTGCCACAGCTGCTGCCCTGGCTGGCTGTAGTTCACGCCGCCCGGGCCGGCGGGGATGTCGTCGTGGATGCTGAGTTTGAACACGGCGTTGAGGTTGATCTTGTCGTCGAGCCACGATCCCCAGATGTGGACGTCCGTGATGGGTTCGGTCTGGACGCAGAGGAAGTCGTCCGCCACCGTCTTGACGAAGGGCCACTGCGGCCCGCCCGTCGGCCCCTGCTTCCAGGTGGCGTTGATGTCCATGCCGAACTGGAGGTCCGGCATCTGGACCCACTTGGGTTTGGGTAGCGTTGTCGGATCCCAGTCCGCCCTGGCCGTGCCGGCCAGTCCTGCCACCACCAGCATGGCAATGCACACAGCGATTGCTCCCGTTCTCATGACCGTCTCCTATCTCTTCCACTCTTGGACCGGCGCCCTTTTCCGGCCGCGCCCCATGCGCGACCGGGCCGGCGCCTGCAAAACTACCCGGAAGGCCCCCGCGCCGAGTGGCGGCCTTCCCCCATCCCCGCCTTACTTCCTGCGGTGCCGCACCAGCGCCGCCACCGCCGGCACAGCCACGATCCACGCCCTATACACGCCTCTCATGGTGGTTCTCCACTCCGGTGGCGCGCCTCCGCTCGCCGGTGCCCATCTAGCGTCGTCTCCGCCGGCGGGCCAGGAGACCCGCCACGCCCGCGCCCAACAGGCAGAGTGTCGCCGGCTCGGGCGTGATGACGAACGCCATATCGAGCGACGCCCCGGTCCTGGGATCCTTAAGCGGCTCCCAAGCGATCGGCTCCGGCCCCGGTGTGCCGGTGGGCACGAGGCCCCATACCGCGTCGTCCATGAAATGCTTGGACCCGGACGTCTTCCAGCCGAACCGGCTGTCCAGACTGATGACCTGGAGATCGAGCCAGTAGATGTTGCCCTCCTGCTGGACGAAGGGCTCCCGGATGCGAGGGATGTTGATCTGCCAGATGCCCTGGTGATCCGGCCAGATCGGGTTGGGCTCCATGGGATCGAGCCATCCCTGAGGCCCGCTGCCCCACTGGCGGATGATGAGGTCGTTCGGCCCGAAGTCGCCCTCCCAGAGCGTCTTGCCAGGCTTGCTGAAGAGTCCCGTCAGGTCGTTGTCGTGGATGCTCAGATGGACGTTCGCAATCGGGCCCACCTGGTCATGCTCGAAGGATCCCCAGAGGTGAACGTCCGTGATCGGCCCCGTCTGGGTGCACAGGAAGTCATCGGCCAGGATGAGCGGCAGCGTAGCCCGCACGTCCCAACCCTCCGGGTCCGGCAACTGAGGATAGTGCATCTTGTAGGGCATTCCCTCCTTCCAGTCCGCCCGCGCCGCCGGCGCCAGAACCAGGCCAACTCCCACACATACCATGATACCGAGATACATTGCTCTCATGACCCGCCTCCTTGTCCCGGGGCCCCCCTTGTTCCCACCTTTCGCGTCCGGCCGCGCCCGCTGCGCGGCCCTCGTTTCCGTGCTTGTCATACGCAGGCTCGTCGGGTGCGCCCCATCTCCATGCCCTTACCCTGCCGCTTCCGGCGCAGGCATGGCGACACTTTCCTCCTGCCGGTTCAGCGCGCTTGGGCGGCGGCGAAAAAGGCCGCGGCCCGCCCGTGACGCTCAGTTCACGCCGCTGCCACGGGCCGCACCGTGCGGCGCGCAGACCCTCGGCGGCCGGACGTCCGCCCGGATCGCAGGATTCGCCAGACCAGCGCCATCGCGGCACGCCGATCCAGCTCGGCCATGACCCGGGCGCGCACCGGCTCCCCGCCGAGTGCCGCAAAGGCGAACAGATCGTGGGTAGAAAGACGCCTCAGAAATGGATACACGCACCTTCCCCCTTTCCGGACAGACCGGCCGGGCATCGACAGCGGGGCTCACACCTTCCTCGCCGTCGGCCTGCACCGACTTGTCGGCCGTCGCTCTCGCCGTCACAGGACATCGAGGCGGCCCCGTGACGATCCCTCACCTTCAGCCGGACCGGCCCAGGACGGACCGGCCCGGATCTCGCTCGAGATGATTCATCCAACTTGGGCGGGCAGGCGCCCCTCGCCCATCGTCTTGTCCGCCCCGCCCATTGTGTTCGCTTCTGCCTGCGTGATGCCCCCTCTGACCCTGAACTCCCGACCTCGTGGCGACCCTACTCGCCGAGCATCCGCCGGAGCAGGTGGTTCTCGCGCTTGGTGGCCTCCAGGTCGAAGACGAGATACTTGACGGCGAGGCGGATCTGGTCGAGGCCGTCTTCGAGGGCCGCCATCTCGCGTTTCATGCCGGAGCCCGCGAGAACGGTCGCCGGACTCTTCCCCGCCGGCACCTTTGGCTCGCCCGTGGGGAGCCGGTGCACTTCCGCGAGCAGTTGACCCACTTTCTGGCGAAGCGCCGCTTCATCCATGGTTTTCCCCTCCTCGCTGGAAGCCCCGGAGGCGGTGAACCCCCGCTGCTCCGAAGTCCGGCTCATCCCGTGCGCCACACATCGCGAGCTTCTAATGCAAAGAATGTGCCGAAGCCGGGAAAACGATGGGAGGATCGGCTGAGGGGCCCTGGCGGACCTTGGACGGGGGGATCGCGGTCGCTCTATGCGGGCCGCACGGCCTGGGCCGGCTATGACGCCTGTGCCGAGATCGTGCCTTCAGAACAACGCCGGCGGCCGGCGCCGCGTGGGCTTCGACGGTAAACCCATCAGGACGATACAGTTACATGCCTAGGCAACCATGATGCGAGGCGTCAACCATGATGCGCAGCGGCGCCGCCTTCCGCACAGCCGTCATTACCCCATTCGACCGCGCCCGGGGCGGATTAAACGGCACTGACGGAAAGGACGTTACAGACGGACGCGCCCGGCTGGTGTGGCACGGCCGGATTGTCCGGCCGTGGGTATTGTGCCCGGCGCTCCGCCACGGCCGGACAAGCCGGCCGTGCCACAACGACTATCGGGACAATGGCGCACTCGCTAGACACGTACAGGCTGTGCCCCTACATCGTGCAATCATCGTCACACGGCAGCATCGTTCGAGAGCAGGCGGGTCGCCAGATCGGCCATCGTCACAAGGTCGAGGGCGTTATGATGGACGATCGTCTGGAGCCGGCGCAGGGCGCGGACACGCTGGATGGGGTCTTCCCCCCGCCGGGCACGCACGAAATCGTGATAGGCGGCCGGGATGTCGCCGCCGGGAATGTCCCCATGCCGGTACCGGCCGCAGACCAGTTGCTCCAGGGTCTGGAGGCGGCAGTTCGGCATCACCTTCTTCCATCGCCGCCGCACCTCAAACAGAAGGTCGACATGGGCCGGGACGGTCGGCCAGTGGAAAAGCCCGCACGCGAGGCTCCGGGCCGCCAGAGTCGGCATGTCGAACGTCTTGCCGTTGAACGTGACGAGGCAGGCGGCGGAGGCCAGCGCCTGCCACACGCCGGCGAGCAGCGGACGCTCTTCCGAGTAGTCGCGGGCCAGGAACTGCTCGATGATCAGCGTCCCTTCCCGGTACTGCATGAGGCCCACGAGGAAGAGGGGCTCGCCGGCCAGTCCGCACGTCTCGATGTCGAGGTACACCACGCCGCCGGGATCGCTCTGCACCACGGGCCGAAAGGCCTCGTGCAGATCCGCCGGGGCCGCGACCCGCCCCGCCCCGAGGAAAACGCGGCGGTAACGTGCGAGCAAGTCCGGCCCCTCGCCGGTCTCGCCGCCTTCGCCCTGGGCGAAGGCCGGCCGGAGTTCCTCAATGCGCCGGCGAACCACGTAGATCCGCCCGCCTGCCGACTCCTGCTCCCGGCCAGGTATCGCGCTTTCCAGCGTGAGGTCGCCAGAGGCAATGGAATCCTCCTTCGACCGACCGCTCTCGCGATGGCCGACCTGCGTCCCCGTGGCCATGCCGCGCAGGACCTCCCGGTTGAGCCGGCTCAGCCGCTTGAACAGTTCAGGCGAAAGACCCACGTCGCGCCTCCCTCGTACTACTGCCGCGCTGCCTGTGATTGGTGACCAGGCCACCCGGCGCCTCGCTCATTGTACCGGCGGCGGGGCAAGAAACAAACGGGGCTCCCGGTCTTGCCCGGAAGCCCCGCGCCTCGCGCCCGCCGGGCTGACTACCGCCCGGCATAGTTCCACAGGGGGCTGAAGCCCTCGGTCTTTCTCAGCGTCTCGTTCCAGACGCCGATGTTCCCCAGGAACAGCCCTTTCGCGATCTCTTCCTCCATCGCATTCTTGTCCGTCCCGGAGACGAGTTCCACGTGACCGTCGCAGAACAGGACGTTGGCCTTGCCGAAGTGCCGGAGGGCCTGCCAGTACTTCCACGGCATCTCGGGCTTCGACTTGGTGGCCGGCCACTTGTCCGAATTCCACTTCGCCGGGTCCTCGACAAAATACGCCTCCCAGTCGTTCTTGTCGCCGATGTTGTCGAGCGTGAAGTCGGCCAGGGGCCGGGGGTAATCGAGAATGAAGAACTGCTTGCCGTCGGGGGTCAGGACCGGCCGGCCGTTGGACGCCTCGTAGCTGCCGCGGCTGAGCCCGTAGTCGCCCATGAGCGGCGAGATAAAGACCTCGCCCTGCAACTCGTCGCCCTGGTTCCTGGCGCCCCCGGCCCATACCTCGCCCGGCGCCTTGACCTTCATAACGTCAATCGTTTCGCCGTAATGAGTCTGCCACCTCTGCACAACGACCTGGCCGGCAACCTTGAAGTCGTAGATATAGCGCCACATGGCCGACTGCGTGCCCGCGCCGCTCGCCCTGATGACCGACACCCGGCTGGGCCGCCCATCTTTGAAATAGATATCCGCCGCAATATCCGCGTCGCCCGTGATACCGATGGCGCAGTCGTCCGATTCGAATCGCGTATGATCCTTGTACTTGGTCGTTCTCACCAGCGGGTTCCCGAGGCTGACCGACCGCACGAACTCGCCGTAGGGCCCACTGATCCCCGCCCCGTTTACGCCCGTGTTGCCCTCGATCGCGCCCTGCTGGAGGTAAATGTCGAACTCGAACGCCCAATCGTCGGGGTCGGGCGCGGCGAAAAGCATGTCACCCGGGCCCATCCCTTCGATAGCGCCGACCGCCTTCTCGGTCCTGGCTTTCAGCGCGTCAGCGTCCTGCGTCGTCCAGTCCTGCTCCGGGTCGACCACCTGGCCCGACCCGAGGTTCTGGGCATTCAGCCCCGACGTATAGTCCGGGCGCCACCGGCTCTCGCAGATGAAGACCGACCGGTCCTCCTCCATGTACCGCACCAGTTGGCCTCTCCACGCCATGTCCTTGAGGCGCGTGTCGAGTCCGTGGCTCGCGCGATCCGCGCGCCAGACGCTGTACGCCGAGTACATCGTGTTCAGGTTCCGGCGGCACCGCGTCAGGTGGGCCGTCTGGTAGGCCGTCGTCAGGCTGGGAACCAGCAGCACAATCAGAATAGCCACAATTGTGATGACCACCAGCAGCTCAATCAGCGTGAAGGCTCTTGTGTGTTGGCGACTCATGGCCGATCTCCCGCAGAAGTACAACCCCGCTTCTCGCGACGCACCCCATTGGTGCGTCCCCGCTGCCTGCGACCCCTGCCTGTGCATCGCTACAATCTCTCAAGACACAGAACGCGTCTCAGCGGCCCTTGCCTTGCGCTTGGGCCTTCAGGGCCGCCTGCTGCGCGGCCGCGATCATCGCCGCCTGCATGCGGATGCGCTCGAGCGCCTTCTTGCGCTCCGCCGGCGACCCGCCCGCATCGTACCTGAACTTCACACCCAGCATCGCCTCAATCGCCCGGACGGCCCTCGTCTGAACCAGGGGGTCTTGCTCCGTCTCAGCCACCCGAACCAGAAGGGGAATATCCTCCAGAGACCCGACTCCACCGCCGTCACAGCGACCATCACATTCGGGTCCTCAACGGCCTTCGCCAGCTTCTCGACTACCGCATCGTCCTCGCGCTCCGCAAGTTTGCGGACGCCCCCCGCGCGCTTGTTGGGGTCCGCATTGTTGAGGTCCTTCTCCGGATCGCTGCAGCCAGCGACCCAGAACCCCACAAGGACTGCGCCCGCCAGCGCCAACGACAGTGTCACGTACTTCGCCATGGGTAACTCTCCTCGGCTTCAGTGCTGCATCCAATTTCGTTTCCGAGGTGCGGGCATAGTCTATCTCCGTCGAACACATTGTAGCCTGTCCCCGCGCCGCGTCCACCCCCCTCCCCGTCAGAAGCTGCCTACTCCTTCGCAAGGCCCCGCCAAGCACGATTCGGCCCTTCCAGACTCTCAAAAACTCCCTGCAAATCGGCTACTGGACTCCTGGGAATCGGGAAAATAGCTGCTGCCTTCCCCCCGCGGCCCACCGCCTCCTTTTGCACGACTTCAGGCCATTTGAGGCCCATTTTCAACTGGAATTTCCCGTATTTTCCTCGCGCGACCTCCTGCGCTCAGCGGCAACTAATACGCCCGCCCAAAGGGCACACGCTTGGCAGGACCTTTTCCGCACACCATGCAGACCCCACAATCCTCTGCCGTGTCGGGAACCAGCCGAATCGTCGCCTTCGTTTCCTCCGACACCCGGTCCTCGCATTCCCGGCTTCCGCACCAAGGGGCATAGATGAAACCGCCAACCTCGTCCATGGCCTTCTGGAAGGACTCGTAGGTGTCTGCCGCCCGGCAGCCTGCTTCCAGACGTTCTTTGGCCTTCTTCATGAGCCCATCCTGAATCTCCTCAAGGACGCCCGGTACCTGGAAGGAGATTGCATCCATCGGCGTCGGGGTCTTCTTGCCCGTGTCCCGCCGGACGAGCACCACCTGCTGCTTTTCCAAGTCTTTCGGGCCGATCTCGATGCGGATGGGCACGCCCTTGAGCTCCCACTCGTTGAACTTCCACCCCGGTGAGACGTTGTCGCGATCGTCAACCCGGACCCGCACGTCGTCGCCAAAGGGCTCCGCCACCCGATAGGCCGCCGCCAGAATCCCGGCGTTGTCGGCGTCGGCCTTCAGGATGGGGATGACAACCACCTCCACCGGCGCGAGCTTGGGCGGCAGGACCAGGCCGGCATCGTCGGAGTGGGTCATCACCAGGGCCCCGACCAGGCGTGTCGAGACCCCCCAAGACGTGGCGTAGACGTACTCCAACTGCCCGTCGCGATTCTGGAACTGGACGTCGAACGCCTTCGCGAAGTTCTGGCCGAGGTAATGGCTGGTGCCGGCCTGGAGGACCTTGCCGTCCTGCATCAGGGCCTCGATGGTGAAGGTGGTATCGGCCCCGGGGAATTTCTGGCCTTCGCTCTTGCGTCCGCTGAGCACGGGCATCGCCATCCACTGCTCGGAGAACGTGCGATAGATACCCAGAATCCGCTCGGCCTCCTCCATCGCCTCCTTGGACGTCGCGTGGGCGGTGTGCCCTTCCTGCCAGAGGAATTCGGACGTCCGGAGGAACAGTCGCGTCCGCATCTCCCACCGCACGACGTTCGCCCACTGGTTATACAGGAGCGGGAGGTCGCGCCACGACTGGATCCACTTCTTGTACATCGCCCAGATGATCGTCTCGGAGGTTGGGCGGATGACGAGCGGCTCATCGAGGAGCTTGCCTCCCCCGTGCGTGATGACCGCGCACTCTGGCGCGAAGCCCTCAACGTGCTCCGCCTCCTTCGCGAGGAACGACTGCGGAATCATGAGGGGGAAGTAGCAGTTGGAGTGCCCCGTGTCCTTGAACATGTCATCAAGGGCCCGCTGCATCCGCTCCCAGATGGCGTAGCCCCACGGTCGAATGACCATGCACCCCTTGACGGGGGCGTAGTCGGCCATCTCGGCCCGGGTGACGATGTCGATGTACCACTGGCTGTAGTCCTCGCTGCGTTTCGTGATCTTGGCCACGGGGCCTCCTGTCATTGTCTGAGCCGCAGCCGGCCATTCTACGTTCCTGCGGGCGCGACGGCAACGGTTTCGCGGTAAATCCCGTTTGCGCCGACGATCGTCCCCGGTACAATAGCCGCCGTGCCCGCTTCAATAGAGGGCGCCGGAGAGGGTAAGGAGATCCCGCATGTCGAGTCGCGTGAGCCGTCGAGGTTTCTTGAAGGCGAGCGCCGCCGTCGGCAGCATGGTCGCCGGGCTTGGCCTTGGGCGCGGGCCGATCATCCTCGCGGGAGGATCGCCGAACTCGAAGGTCGGCGTGGCCGTGATCGGCTGCGGCGGACAGGGGGGCAGCGCCCATTTGCCCAACGCTGCGCGGCAGCAGCTCCTCGCCATGTGCGACGTCCACGAGCCGAACTGGGCCAAGGGGATGAAGCTCCTGGAACAGAAGGTCACGGACGTCAAGGTCGACAAGGTCAAGACCTACGTCGACTACCGCAAGATGTTCGACGAGATCGGCAAGGAAATCGACGCGGTCAGCATCGCCACGCCGAACCATCATCATTTCCTGCCTGCCATGATCGCCATGCAGCTCGGGAAGGCCGCGTATGTCGAAAAGCCGATGGCCCATTCCGTCCAGCAGGCCCGGCAGATGGCCGAGGCGTCGGTGAAGTACAAGGTCCCCACCCAGATGGGCAACCAGGGCCACAGCGGCGAGGGGTATCGGCGGTTGTGCGAGTACCTCTGGGCCGGCGCCATCGGAAAGGTCACCGAGGTCCACTGCTGGTGCGACCGCCGCAACGGCGGCATGGGCGGGCGCCCGCCCACCTTGCCTGTCCCTGCGGGAATGCACTGGGAGGAGTGGATCGGCCCGTCGCCCTACCGCGATTACCACAAGGACCTGCACCCGCACGAGTGGCACAACTGGTACGACTTCGGCAACGGGTCGCTCGGCAACATGGCGTGTCACATCATGGACGGCGCCGTGTGGGCGCTGAAGCTGAAATGGCCGACCTCGGTCGAGGCCGAGGTGATCACGGGGGGCACCAACGAGCAGTATCCGCTGGGCGACCGGCTGCGGTACGACTTCCCGGCGCGCGGCGACATGCCGCCCGTGAAGGTCTACTGGTGGGACGGCAAGAAGCCCGACGTCAAGGGCGATGCCAAGGGCGAGGACCAGGACAACGTATCCAAGGGCGGTCAGTTCTTCCCCCCCTTGGTCCTGGAGTGGCAGAAGAAGGCCGGCTTCAAGCTCGAGTCCAACGGCACGCTCTACGTCGGCGACAAGGGGATCATGTACACCGCCTGCTACGGCGGCAGCCCCACCTTGCTTCCGGTCGAGAAGATGAAGGAGTACCCGGTGCCGGAGAAGTCGATTCCGCGCGTCAAAGGCGGACACTTCGGCGACTTCTACGAGGCCGTGCGCGCCGGCAAGCCCACGGCGTGCTCCAACTTCGAGGTCGCCGCGGTGCTGACCGAGATCGTCTGCCTCGGCAACCTGGCCCAGAAGGCCGGCGTCGGCAAGAAGGTCGAGTGGGACGGGGCGGCCATGAAGTGCACGAACCTGCCGGAGCTGAACCGCCTGGTCCAACTCCCGTACCGCAAGGGCTGGACGGTGTAGGACCGTCGCCTGCGGCGCCGCTGTGCGGCATCCGTTCGTCGCCATTGCCGGTGTTTTGGGCGGGAAGGGCCGCGGCATGAAACCGACACGGCGCAGGTTGCTTTTCGTGATGGCGGTCCTCGTCCTGGCAGTTGGTGCCTGGCTGGTCTATCGCGAAGGCTCGCACCTATATCCACTGCCGCCGCACGTTCAAGTGCGCATGCCCGGCTACTGGCGGACAACGTTCATCGTCTCCTCGGATGTGCGGCGGGCGGCGCAGGGCCTGTACTCCCCAACCATCGCAGCCCGGTTGCAGGCATCCCGCGACCTCGAGAACCTCTGCCCTCGATCAGAGGCGGCCATCCCGTGGCTCATTGCAGCCCTGGCCGATGGCGTGCCCATGCCCGAAGGCACGACCGCCAGCCAGACGACACCCAGCGTCAAGACCGAGCCATTTATGGTCCGGCTCTGGGATTGGCTGCTGGGTCCGCCCCCAGAAGACAACCCGATGAAGCTCTGGCAGCAGCCCGCCGAGACTGCCTCGGACGCATTGGCCGAGATCGGCGGTCCAGCCGTGCCGAGTCTCTGCGTTGCGCTCACAGACCCTATGCCAGGTGTCCGGTTTGAGGCAGCGAGGGCCTTGGGCAACGCCGGGGACTCCCGCGCCTTCGAGTCGCTGGTCGGCGTTTTGGGCGACAGCAATGAGCAAGTGCGGGTGATGGCGGCTATGGCCCTCGGGGAGCTGGGCGACCAGCGCGCTGTTGAGCATCTGGCGAAGATCTTTAGAGACCCGCAGGCTGGAACGCCCCCAAGCGATATATGCAAGGGCACCGGCCTGCGCGGCGCGGCGGCCGAGGGACTCGACCGGCTGGGGGGCCAGGGACGGGAGATCCTCCTGGAATCGATGCGCGGCCCTGACCCCGCACTGCGGTTGCTCGCGGTTCGCGCCTTCCCAGAGGCGCACGCGCACAGAGACCCGCAGATCATTGCCGCGCTCGTGGCGGCATTGGACGACCCCAGTCCGGAGGTGGCGTCAGCGGCGGCAT
>JAPLML010000395.1 GCA_026387055.1 Planctomycetota bacterium
AACGCGGGTTCCCAAAGGCCCAAAGCGCCGGAGGCGAAATCGGGAGGGCCTCTTGACATTCGGCAGCCTTTCATGAATAGCGTGGGTGGCACGGTCACGCGCCGTTGCGTGGCCGTGCTTGCTCCCCCACGTGACTATGCACGGCCACGCAACGGCGCGTGGCCGTGCCACCCCGCAATTGGGCATGACGCTAAACACATACGGCTCTCCTGACCCGCCGCGCCCCGTGGCGTTGGAGTGCTACGCATCGTCAAGCCCCGATTTCCGCCGCGAGTACGAACTGATGCCCACCACCAGGATGAACACGACCCCCTGGATGATCGCCTTGTGGAACTCGCTGATCGTAAAGTCGCCGATCCGCACCAGCGACATCACGTTGTTCATCAGGGCGATGACCATCACGCCGCCGAGGACGCCGATGATGTTGCCGCGGCCGCCGGCCAGCGTCATCCCGCCGATCACCACCGCCGTGATGGCCGCAAAGTCGTACCCCTTCCCGATGTACTGGGCCCCCACCTTGTTGAAACTCGTCAGCAGGATGCCCGCGATGGCCGAGGTTGCCGCGGAGATGACGAACGCCGTCGCGACCGTCCGCCGCACGTTCACGCCCGTCATCCGTGCCACCTCGTACGACGAGCCCGCCAGCTTGAGCTGGGCGCCGAAGCACGTCTTCCACATCAGCGCGAGCGCCACGATGGCCAGGACGATGAGGAGGGCCACCGGCAGCGGCACGAGGCCGCCGATCTGGGTGTGATACAGGTCCAGGAACGCTTTGCCGGCCGCCGTCGCGCTGTCGGGATAGATCTGCTTGCCCGCGTAGACCTTGCGGATGACGCCCGACAGGACCGACATCATCGCCAGGGTCCAGATGATCGGGTTGAGGCGCAGGTACCCGATGACCAGGCCGTTGATGAGGCCGACCACGACTCCCGCGGCCAGGCCCCACGCCAGGCTTGCCACGATGCCGTACTCGAGCGTCGACACCGCCACGATCCCCGCCAGGGCCATGATCCCGGGGATCGAGAGGTCCACGTAGTGCTGGCTGTAGGTGATGAACGCCACGCCGATCGAGACGATTCCCAGGAGCGTGACCGCCTGGAGGGTGTTCATGAGGTTCTGCGGCGTGAGGAACTCGCCGGAGATCAGGCACCCCAGGCCGAACAGCACCGCTACCAGGACGTACGCGCCCAGCACCCCCAGGATTTCGTAGAGCCGATTCCTGGCGGCGCCCCGACGCTCGTCCGTGATGGTCGTACTTGCAGTCATGCCTGGCTGTACCCGTAGGGTGCGTGCTCGTCCGTGTTTAGCGTACCCCGGCAGGTGTGGCACGGCCGGCTTGTCCGGCCGTGGGGAATGTGGCCGGCGCTCTGCCACGGCCGGACAAGCCGGCCGTGCCACACCTGCTATCGGGACAATGGCACACTCGCTGAACACATACGCGTGCTCTGCACGCACCAGCGCCGTTGACCTCGTGCGCGGTGGGTCTCCCGACCCACCGCGCGACAACTGCCCCCGCCCGGCGAGATAACGGTCGCCGCGCGAGGTGGCGTTGTAGTACTAATCTTCTGGAACGGGGCACATCCCGCCCTCGCCGTTGGCCGCCAGGAGGACCGCGGCCTCGGTGGCCCGGCTCCTGGCCATCTCGCCGATGAGGTGGCCGCGGCGCATGATGACGATCCGGTCCGACAGGCCGACCAGTTCCGGCAGGTCCGACGAGATGAGGATGACGCACTTGCCCTGGTCGGCCACCTCGGCGATCGCGCGGTGGATGACGACCTTGGCGCCCACGTCCACGCCGCGCGTCGGCTCGTCGAGGACGAGAACCTGCGGGTCGGTCGCCAGCCACTTCGCCAGGAGGGCCTTCTGCTGGTTCCCGCCCGACAGCGTGCCGACCATGCGCCGCGGCTCGGGCGGGGAGACGTCCAGCAGGCCGATCAGCCGGTCCAGGACGCCCGCCCCCCGCCGGGCCGAGTAGACCCCGCGCCGGCACAGCCGCGGGATGAGCGACGCCAAGATGTTCTCGCCCAGGTTCATCCGAAGCGCGAGGCCTTGGGTCTTGCGGTCCTCGGTCAGATACACGAGGCCCGCCTTGATCGCCGCCCGGTAGCTCTTCGCCGCGAGGGGCCGGCCGTCGAGGAAGATGCGCCCGGCGTCGATGGGGTCGATGCCCGAGAGGCAGCGGGCCAATTCCGTCCGCCCCGCGCCCGACAGGCCGCCGATCCCCAGGATTTCCCCCGCCCGCACGCCGAGCGACACGTTGTGGAAGAAGCCCCAGCGGCTGAGGTTCTCGACGCGCAGGCGCTCGGCCCCGGGGCGGGTCTTGCGCTCGGCGTAAAGGTTCGAGACGCTCCGGCCGACCATCATCTCCACGAGTTGCCCGGAGGTGACGTTGCGGATCTCCTCGGTGGCGACCTTGCGGCCGTCGCGAAGCACCGTCACCCGGTCGGCGATTTGCTGCACCTCCGAGAGGTGGTGGGAAATGTAGACGATGGCCAGGCGCTCCTCGCGCAGGTGGCGGATGATCTCGAACAGCCGCGCGACCTCGTCGCGGCTCAAGGCGCTCGTCGGCTCGTCCATCACCAGGATGCACGGGTTGTTGCCGAGGGCCTTGGCGATCTCGACGAGCTGGGCCTCGTGCTGGCTGATCTCCTCGACCGGCGTCTCGGGATCGAGGTCCAGGCCGGTCCGGGCCAGGCACCGCCGGGCCTCGGCCAGCATGGCGGGGCGGTCGAGCAGCGGCCCGCGCCGCGGCAGCCGCCCCGCCAGCACGTTCTCGGCGATGCTCAAGGGGCGGGCCAGGCTCAACTCCTGGTGGACCATCTGGATGCCGCCGGCCTTCGCGACCGCGGGCGAGTGGAGGGCGACCTCCTTGCCGCCGATCAGGATGCGGCCGGTGTAATCGTTGAACGAACCCGCGAGCATCTTCATGAGCGTGGACTTGCCGGCCCCGTTCTCGCCGACGAGGGCGTGGACCTCTCCCGCGCGGACCTCGAAGTCCACGCCGTCGACGGCCAGCGTGCCGGGATACCGCTTGCTGACCTTCTCCATCCGCAGGGCGACGTCGGCCATGTGCAGGTTCTCTCGCGGTCGGAGGCGCCGGTGCCGGCCGAAAGCGTAGCATGTTTTCGCCCGCGTTTCAAACGTGGCGTTTTGCTGAACCCGGCGGTAAGCTGGTGCATCTTAACACTGAAGCCATCCGGAGACGCTAGCCCATGTGGACAACATCGAGAGACCGACCATGAGAACCGTTTGCGGCACATTCCTGGTTGCCTTGGCGATGCTGGCGGGCCCGGCCCTGGCGGGGACGGGCGCGCTGGTCGATGCGAGCGGCGAGTTCGGCCCCGCGCCGGACTCGACCGCGAAGGAATTCCCCTTCGAGGTCGCGAAGCGAAAACCGCCGCCTCGACCGCGTGCGGCGGTTTATCGCAATCCTATTCCTGGCCCATGCCGGCCTGGTTGACATCCGGCAGGACGGCCAGGGCATTCAGGTGAAAAAACATGAAACTAACGGAGAAGGACAAGGCGTTCCTGGAGCAACTGAAGACGCTGATGGAGTCGAAGGACCTCTCGGTGGAATTGAAGCCTGGTAGGCCCAGCCACATGGTCCTCCGCGGGACGTACGGCGAGAAGGTCCACCGGGCATTCCGGATGAGCCGCCAGGGCGTGCGCTGGCGGTTCTGGCACCTCTTCAACGAGACCTACGTCTCGGCGTTCGAGACGGTCCTGTTTGTCGAGAAGGCCTTCGGAACGCAGTTGCGGGAACATGCCATCCGCATCAGCAAGGAACGATACGCACTGAGGCAGGAGGCTCTGCAGACCGGGTTCCAGAGTGCGTATGTACTGGCCGGCAAAGGTGAGGCTGTGGCAGTGCCCCCTGATCGGCGATGACCGAGTCAACCAAGATCACCTTTATTGCCAGGCGGGTCGGCGATGTTGACGATGTCACGGACCTTGTCGCGATCCTGTTCCCCGGC
>JAPLML010000018.1 GCA_026387055.1 Planctomycetota bacterium
TGTACGAGGCGATCATGATGGCGCTGCGGATCACCGAGCGGCCGCGCATCGTCGTCGATGACACCGTCAGCCCCATCTATCGGACGATGATCCGCACGTACACCAGCAACCTGGGCATCGAACTCGTGGAGACGCGCAGCCGCGGGGGCCTGCCGGACCGCGAGGAACTCCGCCGGCATATCAACGACCGGACGGCGGCCGTGGCCGTGCAGAATCCCAACTTCTTCGGCTGCCTCGACGAGTTCTCCGACCTGTCCGACCTGGCCCACCGGCACGGCGCGCTGGTGATCGCGTCGTGCTACCCGATCTCGCTGGGACTCGTCAAGACGCCGGGGGCCATGGGCGCCGACATCGTCGTCGGGGAGGGCCAGAGCCTGGGCATTCCGCTTTCCTTCGGCGGGCCGTACCTGGGTTTCATGGCCACGCGGCGCCAGTACGTCCGCAAGATGCCCGGCCGCGTCGTGGGTCGAACGGTCGACGGCCAGGGGCGCCAGGGATTCGTTCTGACCCTCCAGACCCGCGAGCAGCACATCCGCCGCGAGAAGGCCACCTCGAACATCTGCACGAACGAGGGCCTCTGCGCCCTGACGGCCCTGGTGTACCTCAGTCTGCTGGGCAAGCAGGGGCTCGTGGAGGTGGCGACGACGTGCGCGGAAAAGGCCTCCTACGCGGGCCGGCGGCTGCTCGAGATCCGCGACGTGCGGATGCGGTTCCCCCGGCGATACCACTTCAACGAATTCGTGCTGGAACTGCCGGTGGCGGCCGACCGCGTCATCCGCCGACTTCTGGAGAAAGGCTTCGCGGCCGGTTTCCCGCTGGTGCGGTATTACCCGGGCATGGAAAACGGCCTCCTCGTGGCCGTCACCGAGAAGCGGACCAAGGAAGAAATCGACCTGTTTGCACACGTCCTGGAGGTGTCGTTGTGAAAGTGATCTTCGAGAAATCCGTGCCCGGCCGCCGCGGCGTGCGCCCCGCGCGGCAGGAAGGCTGTCCGCCCCCGGAGATCGGGCCGCGCCTGCTTCGCGACCGGCCGGCCGAGTTGCCGGAACTCTCGGAACTCGACGTCGTCCGGCACTTCACGGAACTGTCGCGCCGGAACTTCGGCGTCGACAACGGCTTTTATCCCCTCGGCTCCTGCACCATGAAGTACAACCCGAAGATGGCCGAGCAGATCGCCGGCTACGCCGGGTTCTCCTCGCTGCACCCCCTGTTGCCGCAACTGCCTCGGGGCGAAATGCTCGTGCAGGGCGCCCTGGCCGTGCTCTACGAGATTGACCTGGCGCTGCGCGAAATCTGCGGCATGGCCGCCTTCACGCTTCAGCCCCTGGCCGGCGCCCACGGCGAACTCACGGGCGCCATGATCATCGCCGCCTATCACCGGGACCGCGGCCACCGCCGAACGACGATCCTGATTCCCGACAGCGCCCACGGCACGAATCCCGCCTCCGCGGCGATCGCCGGATTCGAGGTCCAGGTCATCCCCTCCGACTCCAGCGGCTACATGGACGTCGAGGCCCTCCGGGCGGCCCTCAGCGAGCGCGTGGCCGGGCTCATGCTGACCAACCCCAACACGCTGGGCCTGTTCGACCCCCACATCCGGCAGATCGCCGACCTGGTGCACAGCGTCGACGGCCTGATGTACTACGACGGCGCCAACCTCAACCCCCTGCTCGGCCGATGCCGCCCGGGCGACATGGGCTTCGACATCGTCCACGTCAACCTGCACAAGACCTTCGCAACGCCGCACGGCGGCGGAGGACCCGGCGCGGGGCCCGTGGGCGTGGGCGAGAAACTGGTGAAGTACCTGCCCATCTCGCTCGTGGGCGAGCGGCCGGACGGGTCGGACTTCCTGGACGACGATCGGCCGAGCTCCATCGGCTACATCGCCCCCTTCTACGGGAACTTCGGCATCCTCCTGCGGGCGTACGCGTACCTCCTGGCGCTGGGCCGCGAAGGCTTGCGGCGCGTGGCGGACAATGCCACGCTCAACGCGAATTACGTCTCAGAGAAACTGCGGCCTCACTACGACCTGCCCTACGGGGGCATCTGCAAGCACGAGTGCGTGTTCTCCGCCCGCCGCCAGGCCGAGCACGGGGTGCGCGCGCTCGATGTCGCCAAGGCGCTGATCGACCGGGGATTCCACCCGCCGACGGTGTATTTCCCCCTGACCGTGCCCGAAGCCATGATGATCGAGCCGACGGAAACGGAATCCAAGGAAACGCTCGACGCGTTCATCGAGGCGATGATCGAGATTGCCCGGCTGGCCGAGACGAAACCCCAAGAGATCACGCGCTGCCCCACGACCACCGTGGTCGGCCGGCTCGATGAGGCCCGGGCGGCGCGCCAGCCGGACCTCGCGTCCCTGAAGTAGGCGGCGCGATTGACCGCCGAGGTCGCTGGCGCCATGCCGACACTGCTTTGCGAGGACCTGGGAAGAATGGCCTACGGGCCGGCGCTGGAGATCCAGCGCGAGCGGCTGCGCCGGGTCCAGGAGGCGCCGGGCGGCCCCGCCTTCCTGCTGCTCGTGGAGCACGACCCGCCCGTCATCACCACCGGACGCCGGCCGTGCGCGGAACACATCCTGGCCACGCCCGAGCAGTTGGCGCGCGAAGGAATCCAGGTCCATGCCACCCGTCGCGGGGGCGGCGTCACGTACCACGGCCCGGGGCAACTGGTGGGGTACCCCATTCTCCGCCTTGCCTCGATCGGCAGGAGCGTGCGCACGTATGTGCATGACCTGGAGGAGGCCCTCCTGTGCGTCCTGGGCCGTGCTGGCGTTGGCGCGCGGCGGGTCGAAGGCCTGACCGGCGTCTGGGTCGGCGACGAAAAGATCGCGGCCATCGGCGTGGCCGTCACCCGCGGGGTGACTTACCACGGGTTCGCCCTGAACGTGGCGACCCGCCTGTCCCATTTTGGTTTGGTTGTCCCCTGCGGCCTGAGGGGCATGGGCGTGACGAGCATGAGCCGGTGCCTGGGCCGGCACGTTTCGCTGGACGAGGTCAGACCGGCCGTGATCGACGCCGTCAGGGAGACCTTGGGTTTCGAGACAGACCCTTGTGCTTCCCTACACCTGTTGACGTAAGACATGTAGGCCGGGGCAACGCCCCGGCATCCCGGCCCGACGCACGCGATACCGTGCCGGGGCTTCGCCCCGGCCTACATTCCTGCACCCGGCTCCGCCGGGCCGAATGAACGGTCATGCACCCGGCCGTTTGAAACAGCCCCTCCACGTGCCGGGCGGCCGGGAATCGTGTATAATGCGCTGGCGGCGGGGAAGACTTGGGAATAGCCATGACGGGAAGAACGGCGAGACTGCGGCGGGCAAGCCTCGACGCCCGGCCCTCCATCTCCGAGGAGCGGGCGGTCCTCTTGACCGACTTCTACCAGGCCAACGAGGGCAAGCACTCCGTGCCCGTCATGCGGGCCCTCTCCTTCCTCCACCTGTGCGAGCACAAGACGATCTGGCTGGGCGACGACGAGCTCATCGCGGGCGAACGCGGGCCCCGGCCCAAGGCCACGCCGACCTATCCGGAGCTCACCTGCCACAGCCTCGAAGACCTCCGTATCCTGGACTCGCGCCCCAAGACCAGCTACGCCGTCTCGGAGGAGTGCCGGAAGGTTTACGCCGAGCGGATCATCCCGTACTGGCGCGGCCGCAGCATGCGCGACCGGATCTTCGAGGCGATGTCCCAGGAGTGGCGGGCGGCCTACGACGCGGGCCTCTTTACGGAGTTCATGGAACAGCGGGCGCCGGGCCACACGGTCCTCGACGACAAGATCTACCGCCGGGGGATGCTGGATTTCAAACGGGAGATCGCCGAGGCCGTCGCCGCCCTGGATTTGCTCGGCGACCCCGAGGCGTACGCCAAGCGCGAGCAGCTCCGGGCGATGGCCATCGCCTGCGATGCGGTGATCCTCTTCGCCGAGCGCCATGCGGCGCTCGCCCGCCAGCAGGCGGCCCGCGAGCCGAATCCCGTGCGCCGGGCGGAGCTCGAGAAGATCGCCGACGCCTGTTCGCACGTGCCGGCCCGCGCCCCGCGCGACTTCCACGAGGCCCTCCAGTACTACTGGTTCTGCCACCTGGCGGTCATCACGGAACTGAACGGCTGGGACAGCTTCTGCCCGGGCCACCTGGACCAGCACCTGCTGCCTTTCTACCGCCGGGGCCTCGCCGACGGGACGCTCACGCACGAGGCGGCGCGGGAGATGCTGGAGGCGTTCTTCGTCAAGTTCACCAACCACCCCGCCCCGCCGAAGGTCGGCGTCACGGCCGCCGAGAGCGGGACGTACACCGACTTCGCCAACATCAACCTCGGCGGGCTGCTCGCCGACGGCCGCGACGGGTCGAACGAGCTCTCGGACCTGGTGCTCGAGATCGTCGACGAGATGCACCTGCTCCAGCCCAGCTCGAACCTCCAGCTTTCGCGCAAGACGCCCGACGCCCTCCTGAAGCACGCCCTGCGCGTGATCCGCAAGGGCTACGGCTTCCCCTCGATCTTCAACACCGACACGGTGATCGAGCAGCAGCTCCGGCAGGGCAAGACGCTGGAGGACGCGCGGGCCGGCGGGTGCAGCGGCTGCGTCGAGACCGGCGCGTTCGGCAAGGAGGCCTACATCCTCACGGGGTATTTCAACCTGGTGAAGGTGCTGGAACTCACACTTCATGACGGCGTGGACCCTCACACGGGGACGCCGCTCGGCCCGCGGACAGGCGGGGCGGACTCCTTCACGTGCTTCGACGACCTGTTCGCGGCCTTCCGCAAGCAGCTCCATCACTTCATCGAGGTGAAGCTCCGCGGCAACCAGGTCATCGAGCAGATGTACGCGCGGCTGATGCCGGCGCCGTTCCTCTCGGTCCTCACCGACGACTGCATCCGCAAGGGGAAGGACTACAACGCCGGCGGCGCGCGGTACAACAACTCCTACATCCAGTTCGTGGGCATCGGAAGCCTGACGGACTGCCTGGCGGCCGTGAGGCAGGTCGTGTTCGACGAGAAGGCCCTGCCGCTGTCGGACCTCGTGAAGACGCTCGACGCCGACTTCGAGGGGAGCGAAGCCCTGCGCCAGCGGCTCGTCAACCGCACCCACCGGTACGGCAACGATGACGACTACGCCGACGGCCTCATGGTCGGGGCGTTCAACGTCCTGGTGGAGGAGGTCGACGGCCGGCCGAACACGAAGGGCGGCAAGTACCGCGTGGAGATGCTGCCGACCACCAGCCACGTCTACTTCGGAACCATGACGGGCGCGATGCCCGACGGCCGGCGGGCGGGCCTGCCCCTCTCGGAGGGCATCTCGCCCGTCCAGGGGGCCGACCGCCACGGGCCGACCGCCGTCTTCAAGTCGGCGGGGAAGATGGACCACGTCAAGACCGGCGGGGCCCTCTTGAACATGAAGTTCACGCCGGCCCTGCTGGCCGACGAACAGGGCATCGACAATCTCGCCCACCTCGTCCGCACGTACTTCCGGATGGGCGGGCACCACGTCCAGTTCAACGTCGTCCGGGCCGAGACCCTGCGCGAGGCCCAGGCCCGGCCGGAAGCCCACCGCGACCTCATCGTGCGGGTGGCGGGCTACAGCGACTACTTCTGCGACCTCTCGCGCGACCTCCAGGACGAGATCATCTCGCAGACGGAGCACCAGGCGCTGTAGGGGCACGGCCCCCCTCGAGCGCGGCGGGTCTCCTGACCTGTACCTACTTAGCGCGGGTGGCACGGTCACGCGCCGTTGCGTGGCCGTGCTTGCCCCCCACGTGATCATGCACGGCCACGCAACAGCGCGTGGCCGTGCCACCCGGCAATCGGAGCAACACGCTAACCATGTACGGAGACCCGCCGCGCAGAGCCTCGCGCCGACCTGTCAGCCGCCCCGGCTCCCGTACAGGTGGCAGCGCACCATCCGGCCACGGCCGAGGTCGGTGACGGGCGGGTAGACCTCCCGGCAGACGGGCATCACGCTGGGGCACCGCAGGTGGAAGTGGCAGCCGGGGGGCGGGTTGCTCGGCGAGGGGACGTCGCCCTCGAGGCGGATGCGGCCGCCGCGGCCCGGCATCTCCTGCCCGGGAATCGCCGACAGGAGGGCCCGCGTGTACGGGTGCAGGAGCTCGTCGAAGAGGCCCTCCGTGGGGCTTCGCTCCACGATCCGCCCGAGGTACATCACCGCCACCTCGTCGGCCAGGTACTCCACGATGCCCAGGTCGTGCGTGATGAATAGATACGTGAGGCGTTCCCGGCCCTCGCCCTGGAGCCGCCTCAAGAGGTTCAGGATCTGCGCCTGGATGGATACGTCGAGGGCGCTGGTGGGCTCGTCGAGCACGAGGAACTTCGGCTCGACGGCCAGGGCCCGCGCGATGCCGATCCGCTGGCGCTGCCCGCCGGAGAACTCGTGCGGGTAGCAGACAAGCGCGTCGGCCGTCAGCCCGACGCTCTCAAGGACATGCTTCACGCGCTCGCGGCGCTCCGCGCGGCTGCCGCCGATGCCGTGCACCAGCATCCCCTCCTCGACGATCGCCTCGACCGTCATCCGCGGGTTGAGCGAGGAGAACGGGTCCTGGAACACGATCTGGGCATCGCGGCGGAACCGGCGGAGGGCGCGAGAGTCGAGCGCCGCGAGGTTCGCGCCGCCGAAGCCGATGACGCCCCCGGTCGGCGGGAGGAGGCGGATGAGGGTCTTGCCGAGCGTCGTCTTCCCGCAGCCCGACTCGCCCACCAGGGCCAGCGTGGTTCCTCGGGGGATGGCCACGTCCACGCCGTCGACGGCCTTCACGTGCCCGACGACGCGCTTGAAGACCCCCCGGCGGATGGGGAAGTGCTTCGCCACATCCTGGGCATAAAGGAGCGGGCCGCCCTGCGGAAGCGGCGCGGCGGCGGATTCCTGCGGCAACGGCGACGGCGCCGATATCGTCGGCGTGCGGCGCTCCGCGTACAAGTGGCAGGCGACGACGTGGCCGGGCTCGATCTGGCCGAGCGCAGGCTCAACGTCGCGACAAGACGCGGAGGCGTTCGGGCAGCGGTCCGAGAACCGGCATCCCGGCGCGAAGTCCCTCGGGTCAGGCACCACGCCCTGGATCGTCTCGAGGCGCCGGCCGCGCTGGACGCGGCTGGGCCGGCATCGCAGCAGCCGCTCCGTGTACGGGTGCGAGGGCCGGGCAAAGAGCGCTTCCGCCGTGGCCATCTCCACGATCTTCCCGGCGTACATGACCGCCACGCGGTGCGCCATCTCCGACACGACCGCCAGGTCGTGCGTGATGAAAAGGATGGCGGTGCCCAGCCGCTTCTGGAGGTCCCTGAGGAGATCGAGGATGCGGGCCTCGACCGTCACGTCGAGGGCGGTCGTCGGCTCGTCGGCAATCAGAAGCTCCGGCCGGCACGCCAGGGCCATGGCGATCATGACCCGCTGCCGCATGCCGCCGGAGAGCTGGTGCGGATACTGCGAGAGTTTCTGGGCGGGCTCCGGCATGTCCGTGAGGCGCAGCGCCTCGACGGCCTTCTCGATCTCCTCCGCGCCCGCGCCGCCCCACCGCCGCGCCTCGCCCTCCGGCCGCCCATGGCGGATGGCCTCCAGGAGCTGCGTCCGGACGGAGAGGACGGGGTTCAGGCAGGTCATGGGCTCCTGGAAGATCATGGCGATGTGTCGCCCGCGGAAGCTCCGCTTCTCGGGGCCGGGCAGGCGGACCACGTCGCGGCCCTTGAAGAGGATTTCCCCGCCCGCCACGTACCCGGGGCGCGGAATGAGCTGCATGATCGAGAGGGCCGTGAGCGACTTGCCGCAGCCCGACTCGCCCACGAGGCCGAGCGTCTCGCCGCTGTCGATGGAGAGCGAGATCCCGTCGACCACCCGGCGCGGCTGGCCGGCGGTGCGGAAGTACGTCCGCAGGTCTCGGACCTCCAGAAGCGGCACCTTACTCTCCTTCCCCGCGCACCCGCAGGGCCGGGTCGAGCGCATCGCGCAGCGCGTCGACGAACAGGTTCGCCGGCAGCACCAGCGTAAACATGGCGACGAACGCGGCCGCCAGGTTCCACCACACGACCGGGTCGCGGCCGAGCTCGCCGCGGGCCTGGTTGATCATCGTGCCCCAGCTGAACGTGTCGGGCCCCACGCCCACGCCGATGTAGCTGAGGACGGCCTCGGCCAGCACCAAGCCGCTGAAGTTCAGGACGACGGTAATCAGCACCAGGTGCATCAGGTTCGGCACCACGTGCCGCGCAAGGACCCGGAACCGCGACACGCCGAGCGCCAGGGCCGCCTGCACGTACTCCTTCTCGCGGAGCTTGAGCGTCTCGCCGCGCAAGACCCGGCACAGGCCCACCCACCCCGTCAGCCCCATCACCACGCAAAGCTGCGGCAGGCCGCGCCCGAAGACCATCATGAAGCACACCACGAGCAGAATCCACGGGATCGACGAGAGCGTGCTGTAGATGTACTGGACCAGGTCATCCACCCACCCTCCGAAGAAGCCGGCCAGCACGCCGAAGAAGATGGCGAACGGCACGGCAATCAGCGTCGTCAGGCCGCCGACCACCAGGCCCGTGCGGACGCTCTTGAGGGTCATGAAGAGGACGTCCTGCCCGGTCTTATCGGTTCCGAAGAGATGCCAGCCGGGATACTTGAGGGGCGGGTAGTCGCGCCGGCGGACCACCTTCCCATCGACCTCGTCCTCGAGGGTCTCCTTCGCCAGGAGCGCCCGCGCCATCGGGGCCGAGTAGGTCTTCTCGGTCTTCGCGGCCAGCGGGGTGCAGAGGCGGTCGAGAAGGGACTGCGGCTCCGCGAGGACGGCCCGCGTGGGGCCGTTTCCGTTCTCGGCCGTGCCCGCCGGGCGCTGGACGTCGCGCCACGTCACGCTGTCGGCGACGGCGATCAGCACGAACGCCCCGAGCGCGGCCAGCGAGACCTTCGCCAGGCGGCTGCGGCAGACCTGGCGCCAGGCGTTCCGCCAGAGCTGGCTTCGGCGGGCGTGCAGCAGGAACGCCCCGGACCCGAGGAGCGTGGCGGCCAGCACGCCGTTGCTGAAGATCACCGTGCGCAGGCCCGGCTGGTCCTTGAAGTACACGGCCGCTTGCCAGATTCCGACCGCGCCCGCCGCCAGAAACAGGAACCCGCCCAGGATCTTCAGCACGTCGCGCCAGCCGGGCCGGCCGTAGAGGCTCCGCGTGTCGCTCGCGCCCAGCGTGATGCGCGGGTCCACGAGCGTATAGCTCAAGTCCGTCATCAGGAGCCCGACGATGTAGAGGATGGCCCCGATGTAGTTCATGGAGCGGATGACCGCGAAATCCTGCGCGTTGATCGCCGTCATCGTCATGCTGCCCAGGCCGGGGATCGAGAAGAACGATTCCATCAGCAGGCTGCCCATGAAGAGGAACGGGATCGCCATCACGGCATTGGTCAGGATGGGGATCATCGCGTTCTTGAGAACGTGGCGGAACAGGACCGTGCCTTCGCCCAGGCCCTTCGCGCGGGCGGTCCGCACGTAGTCTTTCTCGATCTCCTCGAGCATGATCGTGCGGTAGTACCGGACCCCGCCGCCGATCCCGGAGATCACGCCGATGACGACGGGCAGGAAGACGAACTTCGCCGACACCGCGCCCCAGTCGAAGCCGGAAATGGGGAACAGGTGAAGCCATTTGGCGAAGAGGAACTGGCCCCCGATGATGTAGAAGAGCCCGGAGATCGACATCAGGAGGACGCACATCACCGTGCCCCACCGGTCGAGATACGTCCCCCGACAGAACGAAATGATGAGGGCCATGGTAATGTTGATCGCCATGCCCAGGAGGAACGTCGGGAGGGCGATGGCGAGGCTCGGGCCCATCCGCCGGCGGATCTCCTGGCCGATGTCGCGGTCGGTGACGTCGGAGCGGCCCAGGTCGAACACCAGCAGCCGCGCGCACTTCTGGAAGAAGAGCGTGGAGGTGAGCTTGGCGACCCCCTCCTCTTTCAGGTTGAGGAACGGGGGCTGATCGTAGCCGTGGGCCCGGACCCACGCGGCCACGGCGGCCGGCGTCGCCTTCTTGCCGAGGGTCATCTTGGCCATGTCCGCGGGCGAGTTGACCACGAAGAACAGCACGAACGTGATCAGGACGATCCCGAAGACGATCGGCACCGCGTAGAGCATCCGGCGGATGAGGTAGGCGATCACCGGCTAGCCCTCCCTCAGCCGCTTGACGGCGGCCCGAATGGCCGGGAGGCTGGAGACCAGGAGCACCCCGGCGAACACCATCACGGGCCACCAGCGCGGGCGGTTCTCCTGGGAGCGATAGGCCGTCCGCGCGGCCGTGTCAAGCCGTACGTACTTCGTCGTGTTGAACGCGATGCCATGGGGATAAGCGTTCCTGACCCACTGGTGGTACAGCCCCAGACCCTTGGGGAAATGGCGGAAGATCCACGGGGCGTCCTCGCGGAGGATCCCGATCATCTCCTGGACGATGGCCTGCCGCTCGGGCGTGTTCTCCATGCTCCGCATCTGCAAGAAGAGCGCGTCGTAGCGGGGGTTGGCGTAGTTGGCGGCGTTCTCGCCGCCCGACTTCACCTTCCCGTTCGGCCCGTGGAGGAGAAACAGGAAGTTCTCGGGGTCCGGGTAGTCGGCCACCCAGCCCCAGGCCAGGAGCTGGAAGTTGCCCTTGTCGACCTTCTCGCGGAAGCGATTGTAGTCGGTGATCTCGATCTCCAGGCGGATGCCCAGCTTGCCGAACTGCTTTTTGATGAAGTCGAGCCACGACCTGCTCTCGGGGGTCGCCGCGGTGTTGGGGAAGCGGATGGTGAGCCGCTGGCCGTCCGGCCCGTAGCCGTTCGGGTACCCGGCCTCGGCCAGGAGCTTCCTTGCCTCGTCCAGGCTGCGGCGGACGGGGGCCTTGCGTTTGGCATCCCATCGATAGACGATGGGGTTCATGCCGGCCTCGCCCTCCTGGCAGCCGAAGATGCCCGGCGGGATGGGGCCCTGCGCGGCGATCCCCTGCTCGTTCAGGAAGATCGCGATCTCCTCTTCGGTATCGTAAGCGATGCTGATCGCCTGGCGGAGCTTTCGCTTCTCCTCGGTGTACCCGCCCACGACGCTGTCGTTCATGTTGAATCCCATGTACCGGGCCTCGCACGCGACCGACGTCACGAGGCGGATGCCGCGCGCCGCCATCTCGTCCGACAGGAGGCAGTCGCCCCGGCTCGACAGGGTCACGGCCTGGTCGAAGACGTCGCTCCCGATGACCGACGTATCGTAGTAGCCCTGGAGGAACTTGTTCCACCTCGGGATGGTTTCCTTTTCGAGCCGCCGGACGACCCGGTCGATCATCGGCAGGGGCCGGCCGGCGTCGGCCAGCATCCCCGCGGCCTTCATCTCCTCGTCATTTGCCTGCGCCGCCGCCTCCTGCTCGCCGGGCGGCGCCAAGGCGGGGTATCGCTCGTCGCGGAAGTTCGGGTTCCGCTCGAAGATGATCTGGTTCGTGGGGTCGAACTCCCGCAGCACGTACGGCCCCGTGCCCACGGGATTCTTGTCAAGGATGATGCTCCGCTTGAGGATGACGGGCTGATCGAAGAAGGCGACCGCCTCGGGCGGCACCGGGGCGAAGAACGGCATCGACATCCAGTAGAGGATCTGTGGGTACGGGCCCGCCAGGACGACCTCGAAGGTGTGGCGGTCCACTTCGCGGACGAATGGGAACGCCTCCGCGCCGGCGCCGTAGTCCACGCGAATGGGGTTGTGCTGCTCATCCTTCTCCTGATTATAGAGGATCCCCGCCGCCGCCCTCCGCGCGGCCCGCTCGCGGTCGAGCGCGGCCTGGAGCGTCGCCTGGTACTCCTTCATGCCCAGCAGGTGCTCGGCGAGGTTGCTGAAGACCGGGCACGCGAGGCGCGGGTCGGCAAGCCGACGGACACCATGGACGTAGTCGGCCGCCACGAGCTCGCGGCTCGCCGTCGATTCTAGGTCCCACACCGTGCGGACGTGCCGCACGTCCTCCTCCGAGAGCCGCCGGTTCGCCTCGACGAAACACGGATGGTCCTGGTACCGGATGCCGGGCTTCAGACGCACCGTGTAAACGGTCGCGTCGACGGCCTTGCCCTGGAAGGTCACCTTACGGCCCTCGGCCTTCGGGATCTCGGCGGCGGTCAGGACGGCCAACGCGTAGGGGCGCTTGAGGTAGTGGTACTGGAAAGACGGCTCAAGGACCTGGCTCATCATCTCGACCTCGTCGGTCGAGTAGGCCCGCGCCGGATCGAGGTGCTTGGGCTCCTCGGCGAAGGTCGTGTAGAGGATGCTCTGGCCTTCCTCCGAAGCGGGATACGGCGAGTTGCAGCCGGCGAGAGCGAGGGCGCCGAGGAGCGCCCCCGCCGCCCACACCGCGAAATGCGCCGCCCTTCCGCTCACGCCCCGCTCCATGCCGTGTGCCACGGCCGGCTTGTCCGGCCGTGCTGCCGGAATCGGCGCCCGACTTCCGCTTCGTGCGCAGCGGGTCGCCCGAGCCGTACCTGTTTAGTACAACAACGCCACTTAACCTCGGGCGCGGTGGGTCTCCTGACCCACCGCGCGGCAATTGCCCCCGAGCGGCGAGATAACGCAGGTGCGCGGCGGGTCGGGAGACCCGCCGCGCGAAGTGGCGTTCTAGTATTGGCGTGGGTGGCACGGTCACGCGCCGTTGCGTGACCGTGCTTGCTTCCCCATGTGACCGTGCACGGCCACGCAACAGCGCGTGGCCGTGCCACCCGG
>JAPLML010000217.1 GCA_026387055.1 Planctomycetota bacterium
AATGGCGTTGCAGGGCTAACCCCTCATCTCGGAGGCCGCGTCCGGAATCGGCGAGAACACCCGCAGCGGCCACAACAGCGGGAAGAGCGTCAGCATGGGCAGGAGCAGCCCGTACAGGGCCGCCTCGGTGTTCACCGCGTCCCCCGTGATGCGGTTCTTGACGAACCACATCGCCCCCAGGAGCACCAGCGCGCCGTTCTCAATGATGAAGGCGGTGCGGGCCCATCGGCAGCCGCGTACGAACATGACGCCCTCGTACACCGCCACCACGACCAGCGCCACGGTCGCGGCGATCGTGATGTAGCGGGGAAGCTCGAACAGGACGAAGTACGACGGTTGTCCGCCGCCGAAACGGCTGATCATAAACCGCGTGTAGCCCAGGAAGATCAGCGCAAAGCAGCCCGCCATCGCCACGACTTCGGCGGCCACCAGCACCCAGGCTATCTTCAACCGCATCCCGCGATCGCGCTGCCAGCGTGCCATAGTGCCTCCTCGCAGGTGCTACGACCTGTGCTTCATCGCCCGCCGCATTCGAGCCCGCCGCGGGAGCGGCGGGAGACTGCCCCGTTCGACATCTCCCGCCGCTCCCGCGGCGGGCTCGTTAGGTCGGGCTCGGACGGCGCCTACGCTTCCGGAAACGCCGGCCCGACCAGCACGTCAAAGGCATCGAGGGTCGAGCGGTCGCCGCTCATGATGACCCCAAGCGTATGCTCGATGCGCGGCACCGCGCGATGGATGAATCGCCGGGCGGCCGCCGCCTTCGCCGCCGAGTGCCGGGCCATCCCGAGCCACAGATAGCATAAGTAAATGTCCACTGCCGCGTCAACCAGCGGCCGCGAGACGAGGTCCAGATAATCCGCCTGGCCCTGCTTCACGGCGGCGACGGCCGCGCCGAGCTTCACCCGCAGGTCCTTGATCTGGCGCGGCGCCTCCTCGAAGCCGGCCGGGACCGGCGCCGCCTCGAGCTCGGCGAAGCGCTTCTCGGCGGTGCCGCTCGTCACGCCGCGCACCGCCGCCACCACCTGGAGCTGGCTCGTGCCCTCGTAGATCGAGGTGATGCGGGCGTCGCGGTAGAGCTGCTCCAGCGGGTAATCCTTCATGTAGCCGGACCCGCCGAGGACGCTGATGGCCTCGTAGGTCACGCGGTTACACATCTCGCTCAGGTAATACTTGGCGACGGGCGTGAGGAAGCCGGCCAGGCGCTTGCAGCGTTTCTGCTCCTTGTTCATCTCGGAGCGCTTCGCCGGCTCGGTCTCGCGCGCCACCGCCTCCTCCAGCGCATACTCGAAGTCGGCGGCCAGGGTCGCCTCGTACAGCACGGCCCGCCCCGACTCGATGGCGAGCCTCATCTCGGCCAGGAGGTCGGCCACGGCGGGGAACCGGTCGATGGTCCGGCCGAACTGGACGCGCGCCGCCGCGTAGTTCCGCGCCACGCGCCAGGCCGCCTCCGCGATGCCGAGGCTCTGGGCGGCGATGCCGATCCGCGCCCCGTTCATCAGGGCCATGACGTAGGTCACGAGGCCCCGCCGCCGCTCGCCCACGAGCTGGGCAGGGGCGTCGTTGAACTGCATCTCGCACGTCGGCGAGCCGTGGATGCCCATCTTGATCTCGGTGCGGCGGATCTTGATCCGGTCGCTGCGCTCGGCGAGGAACAGGCTGAGGCCCAGGCCGCTCGATTCCTCCGGTTCGCTGCGCGCCAGCACCAGCAGGACCTCGCCGCAGCCGTTCGTGATGAACCGCTTGACGCCGCTCAGGCGCCACGCGCCGCTGGAGTCCTGGGAGGCCCGGAGCTGGACGTTCTGGAGGTCGCTGCCGGCGTCGGGCTCCGTGAGGACCATGGCGCCGGTCACGTCGCCGCGGGCGAACTTCGGCAGGTACGCCGCCTTCTGCTCCTCGGAGGCAAACATGTTGATGGTTTCGGCGATGCCCTGGAGGCCGAAGATGTTCATCAGGCTGGCGTCGGCCCGGCTGACCATCTCGGTGGCCATGGTGTAGATGATGCCGGGGAGGTTGAGGCCGCCGAACCGGCGCGGCAGCGTCGCCCCCATCAGGTCGGCCTGCGAGAGCGCCCGGAGGGCCTTCCGGATGCCCGCCGCGTACTTCACGCACCCCTCGTCGGCCGAGAGGTGCGAGCCTTCCGTGTCGATCCCGGGAGACAGCGGCGCGATGGCGTCGCCGGCGATCTCGCCCGCCAGGTCGAGCACCCGCCGGTAGCTGTCCATCGCGTCGGCGGCGTCGGCCGGGGCGTAGGCGTACTGGCCGGCCTCCGCGAAGTCGCGCTCGCGCAGCCGGATGAGCGGCTCCAGGGCCAGGTGGTCCACGTGGAACCGGATGTCGGCGTTATCCGTATAGAAGTTGGCCACGGTCACACTCGCTTCTTGATCGCGTCGATCATCATCGGAAGGACGCGGTTGAGGTCGCCCACGATGCCGTAGTGGGCGACGCCGAAGATGGGGGCGCCGGGGTCGGAGTTGACGGCCACGATCTTCTTGGCCTCGCTCATCCCCGCGCGGTGCTGGACGGCCCCGCTCACGCCCACGGCAATGTAGAGGGCCGGGCGGACGGTCGTTCCCGTCTGCCCGACCTGGTGGTCCTTGTCGATCCAGCCGCTGTCGACGGCCGCGCGGCTGGCGCCGACGGCGGCGCCGAGCGAGTTCGCCAGGTCCCAGACCAGGCGGAAGTTCTCCTTGCCGCCCACGCCCGCCCCGCCCGCAACGATGACGCGCGCCGCCTTCAGGTTGACCTTGCGGGTCGTCCGCTGGTGTTCGAGAATTTTGAGGGCCAGGTCGTCGGGCTTGAGCTTCGGGGTGAAGCGCACGATCTCGCCGCGGCGCTTCGCGTCGACGTCGGGCATCCGCATGACACCCTCGCGGACGGTGGCCATCTGCGGCCAGCGCTCCGGGTTGACGATCGTGGCGATGATGTTCCCGCCGAACGCCGGGCGAATCTGGTAGAGAAGGTTCTCGTACCTGGCGCTCGAGTGCGCCTCGACGTGCTCGCCGATATCGAGGTCCGTGCAGTCGGCGGTCAGGCCCGCCCGCACCGTGGAAGCCACGCGGGGGGCGAGGTCCCGGCCGAGCGGCGTGGCGCCGAAGAGGACGATCTGCGGCCGGTGCTCCTGGATGAGCTGGGCGATGACCTTGGCGTACGGGTTGGTCTGGTAGTGGGCCAGGAGGGCGTGCTCGCCGGCGATGACGCGGTCGGCGCCGTGCTGGATGAGGCGCTGGGCGTTGGCCTCGACCTGCGCGCCCAGCAGCACCGCCGCCAGCCTCACGCCCAGGCGGTCGGCGAGTTCGCGCCCCTTCGACAACAGTTCCAGGCCGACGTCGTGCAGCTCGCCGTCGTTCTGCTCGGCAACCACCCACACGTCGCCTTGGCGGTTGGGTTCGATCATCTGTGCATGAGTCTCCTGTTGATACTACGGCGCGACGTAGCGCGGCGGGTCTCCTGACCCGTACGTGTTTAGCGTGGGTGGCACGGTCACGCGCCGTTGCGTGACCGTGCTTGCTCCCCCACGTGACCATGCACGGCCACGCAACGGCGCGTGGCCGTGCCACCCGGCTATCCGGAATGACACGCCAAACACGTACCCTGACCCGCCGTTATCACCCGATGGTGTGGTCTTCGATGAGTTCATGAATCATGCTGGTGACGGCCTCCGGGGTGGGCTCGATCTTCTTGAAGCCGCTGCCCTTGAGGACCACCGACTGGATGCGCTTGACCTTGGTGGGGCTGCCGTCGCGGCCGCACCACGCCAGGTCGGCGCCGATGTCGTCGAGGGTCCATTGCTTGATGAGCAGATGCTTCGCCGCCAGGGCGGCCGCCCGCCGCTCGACTTCGGCGGCGCGGGCCCCTGGTCGGTCACCGTGAGGAGGCACGGAAGCGCCGTCTCGACCCGCTCCCAGCCGGTCCCGGTGTTGCGATGGGCGCGAAGGCGGCGCCCGGACACGTCTTCCACCGCATCGACATAGGTAATCTGCGGCCAGCCGAGCTTCTCGGCCGTCTGCGGCGGCACCTGGGCCGTATCGCCGTCGATCGCCTGCCGCCCGCACAGGACGATGTCGACGGGCGCTGCGGCGGCGACCTTGCGGACGGCGCACGCGAGGATGTAGCTGGTGGCCAGGGTGTCGCTGGCGGCGGCGCGGCGGTCGGTGAGGAGGACCACGTCGTCGGCCCCGCGTTCCAGGCTCTGGCGCAGGACTTCGCAGGCCT
>JAPLML010000582.1 GCA_026387055.1 Planctomycetota bacterium
TGGCTGGTTCCGGCGCTGCCGCTGGCGGGGTTCCTCGCGCTGGTGATCGGCGCGCGGCTGCCTCGCCGGGCGGCGGCGGTCATCGGCGTGGCGTCCGTCGGGGCCGCGATGATCGTGGCCCTGGCGATCACCGTGCGCTTCATGGCCGCGCCCCCGCCAAGCGGCGCGTTCACGCAGGTGCTCTGGCAGTGGATGCGGGTGAGCGACTTCGAGCCGCGCGTGGCGCTGTACCTCGACGCGCTCGCGGGGGTCATGATGGCGGTGGTGACGGCGGTCAGTTTCCTCATCCACCTGTATTCCGCGCGGTTCATGAAGGGCGACGAGGGGCACAACCGGTTCTTCGCCTATATGAACCTGTTCGTGGCGTCGATGCTGATTCTTGTGCTCGCCGACAACCTCCTGCTCCTCTACCTGGGGTGGGAGGGCGTGGGCCTGTGCTCGTACCTCCTGATTTGGTTCTGGTACAAGGACCCCGCGAATGCCCGCGCCGCCGTCAAGGCGTTCGTGGTGACGCGCGTGGGCGATGCGGCGATGGCGGTCGGCCTGCTGCTGCTCTTCGTGGGCCTCGGCACGCTCGAGATTCAGCCGCTGATGGAGAAGGCGGCGGACCGCTGGCCGGCGGGGTCCGCTCTGGCGGTGGCGGCGGCGGCGCTGCTCCTGGGCGGGGCGGTGGGCAAGTCGGCCCAGCTTCCGCTCCAGACGTGGCTGCCCGACGCGATGGCCGGCCCCACGCCCACCAGCGCCCTCATCCACGCCGCCACGATGGTCACGGCGGGCGTGTACCTCATCGCGCGGACGCACGTGATCTTCGAGCTCGCGCCGCCGGTGCAAACGCTGGTGGCGATCGTCGGGGCCGTGACGCTGCTCGTGGCGGGATGCAGTGCCCTCGTCCAGTGGGACATCAAGCGGGTCCTGGCGTACTCGACGATCAGCCAGGTCGGGTACATGTTCCTGGCGCTCGGGGTCGGGGCGTGGTCGGCGGGCATCTTTTACTTCATGACGCACGCGCTGTTCAAGTCGCTCCTCTTCCTCGGCGCGGGCGTGGTGATCCTGGCGATGGACGGGGAGCACGACATGTTCAAGATGGGCGGCCTCCGGAAGGCGATGCCCCTGGTCTTCTGGACGTTCCTCGTCGGCGCGTGCTCGCTGGCCGCGCTGCCCTTCGCGACCGCCGGGTTCTACTCGAAGGACATGATCCTTGCCGCGGCGTGGGCGTCGCAGGAGGGAGGCCCGTGGCTCTGGGCGGCGGGCCTGGCGGGGGCGTTTGTTACATCTGTTTATACGTTCCGCATGGTGTTCCTGACCTTCTTCGGGCCGATGAAGGCGCCCCCGACGCCGGTCGGGCCCGGCCTGGCGATGGGCCTTCCGCTGGTCGTCCTGGCGGTGTTCTCGATCGCCGCCGGCTTCGTGCAGATGCCGGAGGGGATGGGCGACGTGCAGCTCTTCACGGGGTTCCTGAAGTCCGCGCTCCCGGCGGCGCCCATCGAGCCGGGCGGCGCCGGCGTGGCACTTCCGCTTGGGCTTGCCGCCGCGGCCGCGACGCTCCTGGGGATCCTGGCGGCGTGGTGGCTGTTCCTCGCGCGGCCCTCGATCATCGAGGGCGCGGTCCGCACGCCGGCCGGCGCCGCGCTTCACAAGTTCTGGTTCGCGGGCTGGGGCTTCGACGGGCTCTATGACCGCGTGTTCGTGCGGCCGCTGGTGTGGCTGGCGCGGGTCAACCGGGCGGACTTCGTGGACTCCTTCTACCGCGCGGTGGCGGCGGCGAGCGAGCGGCTCCACCGCGTCCTTCGCCTTACGCAGACGGGCCGCGTGCGGTGGTATGCGGCGGGCGTGACGCTGGGCGCGATCGTCGTGATCGCGATCATGGTGTTCGTATGATCACGGCATGGTTCATCGCGATTCCTCTGGCAGGGGGGCTGGCGGCGTGGGTTGCGGGCCGGACGAGCGACCGCGCCGCCCGGTGGGTCTCGCTCGCGGCGATGGCGCTCGACCTGGCCCTGGCGCTCCTGGTGTGGGCCGAGAGTCCCGCGCACGTCGAGACGAGCGGCGGCGGGGCGTGGCTGGCCCAGGTCCAGTGGCCGTGGATCCCCCAGCTCGGCGCCAGCTTCCACCTGGCGATGGACGGCCTCAGCCTCCTGATGGTCACGCTGACGGCCCTCTTGGGCCTGGTGTCGGTGGCGGCGTCGTGGACGGGCGTCCGCGAGCGGGTGGGGTTCTTCCACGCGAATCTGCTGGTGATCCTGGCGGGCATCACGGGCGTGTTCCTCGCCGTGGACCTCCTCGTGTTCTACGCCTTCTGGGAGCTGATGCTCGTCCCGATGTATTTCCTCATCGACATCTGGGGACATGAGAACCGCCACTACGCGGCCGTCAAGTTCTTCCTGTTCACGCAAGTCAGCGGTCTGCTGATGCTGCTGGCGATCCTGGGCCTGTACTTCATCCACGGGCGGGCGACGGGCGAGTACACGTTCGACTACGCGCGCCTGCTGGGCACGCCCCTGGCGCCCTCGACGGCCATGCTGCTCATGCTGGGGTTCCTGGCGGCGTTCCTCGTGAAGCTGGCCGCCGTGGGGCTGCACACGTGGCTGCCCGACGCCCACACCGAGGCGCCGACGGCGGGCAGCGTCATCCTGGCGGGTCTGCTCCTCAAGACCGGGGCGTACGGGCTCATCCGGTTCGCGGTGCCGCTCTTTCCGCAGGCGGCCGAGGAGTTCGCGACCGCCGGCATGATCCTCGGCGCGATCGGCATCCTGTACGGCGCGGTCCTCGCCTTGGCGCAGACGGACCTCAAGCGCCTCGTGGCCTATACGAGCATCAGCCACCTGGGGTTCGTCCTGCTCGGCGTTTTCGCGTGGAACCGCCTCGCCCTCCAGGGGGCGGTGATGCAGATGATCTGTCACGGCATCAGCACGGGGGCCCTGTTCATCGTGGCCGGCGTGATCCAGGACCGCCTGGGCACGCGCGACATGGGCCGCCTGGGCCGCCTGTGGGCGGTGGCGCCTCGCCTGGGCGGCGTGGGGATGCTCTTCGCGATGGCGTCGCTGGGGCTGCCGGGGCTGGGGAACTTCGTCGCCGACTTCCTGGTGCTGCTGGGGGCGTGCGAGGTGAGCGTGCCGATGGCGGCCGTGGCGGCGGGCGGACTCGTGCGGGCCACGGTCTACTCGCTCTGGCTCCTCTCTCGCACGTTCCACGGCGAGGCGCGCGAGGCGTGGCGGATGCAG
>JAPLML010000401.1 GCA_026387055.1 Planctomycetota bacterium
GCCCGCCGGGCCGGCCTCCAGGCCCGCGACCGCATCGTGCGGATCGGCGGGAAGCCCGTCACCGCCATGACCGACGAGGACCTGCCGGCCATCCGCCTCGGGATCGCGCTGCTGGCGAAGCGCAGGCCCGTCACGATCGACCTGGTGCGCGGCAGCCAGGAACTGGCGGTGGAACTGGAACCGCGCGAGAAGGGCAAGGTCGAGGGCGACCAGCTCGACTGCCCGCGGTGGGACTTCACCGCCCGCGAGATCAACCAGTTCGACAACCCCGACCTCTTCTTCTACCGCAAGAAAGGCGTCTTCGTGTACGGCGTCAAGGAGCCGGGGAACGCCGCCGGCGCCGGCCTTCGCCCGCAGGACATCCTCGTCAAGATCGACGGCAAGGAGGTCACGAGCCTCGACGAGGTCAAGGCCCTGCACAAGGCGTCGCTCGAGACCCTGGGCGCGCGGCACAAGATCGTGCTGTCGCTCGTGAGGAATGGGTTGGCGAGGCAGGTGGTCCTCGACTATCTCCGGGACTTCGAGAAAGAATAATGACCAATGACCAAGCACCAATGACCAATGAGAAGAAAACGAAACAGCAATGACTAAACAACAGAGAGTGCCGGGTCGCCATGTTGGGCATTAGGCATTGTCGTTTGATTGGTCATTGGTGCTTGGTCATTGGTCATTCCCGGTGCTGCAAAGGAGTCTCCATGGCGTCCCGTAGCTTTCTCGTGATAGGGCTTGTCCTCTCGCTTGCGGTCTCCGGCTGCGGCGGGACGTTGGCGGGCGGCAAGGACGCCGGCGGCGCGGCGGCCGCGGCCGTGGCGCCGTCGCTCGTTCGCGTCGAGTACACCCTGCGCTACGACAAGGGCGAGGAACCCCGGGGCGCCGGCCTGACGCACGGCGGAGGCGGAGAGATTCGGGGCATGATGGTCGGATCGGTCCTTATGGAAGAGCGGCCCCTGGAACTCGAAGGCTTCCTCGTCTCCCCCACGCAGGTCGTCACGACCGACCCGATGATCCATCCGCGGTTCCTCGAAGGCGTGGCCGTCCGGCAGGGCGACGAGGTCGTGAAGGCCAAGGTCGCCTCCTACCCCAAGGGCCAGAACGCCGTCATCGTGGAACTCGAGCATCCGCTCAAGGGCGGCAAGCCGCTGGCTTTCCACCCGAAGGCCAAGCCGCCGTACCTGGCGGTAACCTACGAGGACACGGGCGGCACGTGGACGATCAACGTTCAGGGCTACGCCCCGGGCCTGGCGATGGACGAGAAGGGGCGGCGGTTCTGCCCCGCGCCGCTCCAGTCGCTGATCACCGATGAGGACGGCGCGGCCGTGGCCCTGGCGATGAACGCGCGGTTCGATTCCGAGGACAACCCCGCCGGGTCGCCCCTGGCGTGGCCCGCCTACACGGCCGACGAGATGGCCCGGGTCATGGCGGACCTCGAGGCGCGCTGCAACCAGGGCCTCGTGCGGGTCACGCTGCATTTCCGCAGCCCGAAGAAGGAGGCCGGCGGCCGGTTCCGCGGCCGCGTCGACGAGGAAAGCGCGACCGAGAACCACGTGGTCGGCATTTTGCTGGACGGCGGGCGGGTCCTGGTCCTCGCGAACCTCAAGCCCAAGGTGACCGCGCGGCTCGAAAAGGTCGTGGTGCATCCGTTCACGGGCGATCCGGTGGAGGCGAAGTTCGCGGCGTCGCTCCTCGATTACGGGTGCTTCCTGGCGACGCTCGAGAAGCCCATGGCCGGGGCGATCGCCTTCTCGCCCATGCCCGTGCTCGACGCGTGGTCCCGGGCGCTTCCGGCGGCGGAGACCCGCCTCCAGGGCGAGAACCGTGTCGCCTACTACGATCATCGCCGCATCATCGACTACGACATCGGCTGGCGGCGACAGGTGTACCCGAGGGGGACGGAGCAGAAGGACGAGAGTCTGTTCCTGTTCGACCCGCAGGGGGCGCTGCTGGCGGCGCCGGTGGCGCACCGCGAGAAGGTCTCGGCCGAGGGGCGCTACGCCTCGCGCGAAGACGTCAAGCTGACGCCCGCCGCGTACCTCGGGACGGTGCTGGCGGACTTGGCGAAGAACGTCGATCCGCAGAACGTGCCGCTCACCGAGGCCGAGGAGCAGCGCCTGGCGTGGCTGGGCGTCGAGCTCCAGGGCCTGAACCGGGACCTCGCGCGCGAGAACAAGGTGTCGGCGTTCACGCGCGACGGCGAGACGGGGGCGATCGTCTCCTACGTCTATCCCGACTCGCCCGCGTCCAAGGCGGGGATCGAGCCGGGGTGGATCGTGCTCAGGCTTCGGGCCGAGGGGCAGCCGAAGCCGCTCGAGGTCGAGGTGGGCGAGGACGCGGCCGACCGCGGGCCGTTCCCGTGGGACCGGCTCGACGAGCTCCAGGAGCAGTACTTCGAGCGCATCCCGCCGCCGTGGCCGAGCGCCGAGAACCCGTTCACGCGGGCGCTGACGGACCTGGGGTTCGGCAAGAAGGTCCAGGCCGAGTGCTTCCACGACGGAAAGGCGGTGACGAAGGGCTTTGTGGTGACGGCCAGCCCGCCGCACTACGATTCGGCGCCGCGGCACAAGGCGGCGGCCCTGGGCCTGACGGTCCGCGACCTCACTTATGAAGTGCGTAGATATTTTCAGAAGGCGGAGAACGACCCCGGCGTCATCGTCTCGAGGATCGAGCCGGGCTCCAAGGCCTCGGTGGCGGGCATCAAACCCTTCGAGATGATCACGCACGTCAACGACAAGCCGATCGCGAGCATCCGGGACTTCGAGAAGGCCATCCCGAAGGAAGGCGAGATCCGCCTCTCCGTCAAGCGCATGAACCAAGGCCGCGTGGTGAAGATCAACATGTCGGCCCCGACGCCGGCGCCCGCGGAGGGTCCCGCCCGCCGCCCTGCCGCGCCCCCCCCGGTTGAACCCGACGAGCCGTAGGCGCCGCGTCGAATCCGTTTCACGAGTCCGCCGCGCGTGTGCCGCGGCCGGCTTGTCCGGCCCTGGCAGAGCGCCGGCCACATTCCCCGCGACCGGACAAGCCGGCCGTGCCACACCTGCCGGGGTACGCTAATACTGCAACGCCACTTGGCGCGGCGGGTCTCCCGACCCGCCGCGGTCGCCGCGCCGACCGTTATCTCGCCGCCCGGGGGCGATTGCCGCGCGGTGGGTCAGGAGACCCACCGCGCACGAGGTTAAGTAGCGTTGTAGTACTACTCACAATCCCTTGGTTTCGGGTGGCATGGCCACGCGCTGTTGCGTGGCCATGCGCCCCGAAGTTCGCAGGAACATGGCCACGCAGAGGCGCCCGCCGCGGCGGGCAGGCTGTGGCCATGCCACCCCCCAGGCTGAGGCCTTCCCGCTACTCCTCCCCGCGCCGAGGCGGCTGGTAGATGCAGAACGGCTCTTCGCCGAGGTAATCGCCGGTCATGGCGAAGGCCCGGGCGCGGCAGCCGCCGCAGAGGCGGCGGTACTCGCACACGCCGCACTTGCCGTGGTAGTCGCCCGGGCGGCGGACCTTCCGGAAGACCTCGGAGGTCTCCCAGATCCTGCGGAAGTCGAAGTCCGCCTGCCGGAGGTCGCCGCACACAATATCCATAAACCCGCATATCTGCACTTTGCCGACGTGCGAGATGAACGCGAAGGCCTTCCCGCCCAGGCACCCCTTGGCCCGCGCCGGGCCGCCGGGATGCTCGTGCGGGGGCGCGACCCGGACGGCCGCGGCGCCGCCGCCGCTCGCTTTCTGGTGCTCCCGCAGGATGCGCGTGTAGTGCGGGGCGCAGGTCACTCGGATGGCGATGTCCCGGCGGTCCGACTGCCCGGCGAGCCAGCGCAGCGTCTTCTCGTAGTCTTCGGGCGAAAGCTCCTGGCCCACGAGTTCCTTCCCCCGGCCGGTCGGCACCAGGAGAAACGGGTTGAAGGCGATGGCCCGCAGGCGGACCGCCAGCGCCAGGATCGCCGGCAGCTCCGCGAGGTTGTGCTGCGTGACGGTCGTGTTGATCTGAAACGCAAGGCCGCCCCGCCGCGCGGCCTCGACGGCCCTGAGCGCCGAATCGAATGCCCCCGGCACGCCGCGGAAGGCGTCGTGCGATTCGGCGGTCGCCCCGTCCAGGGAGATCGAGATGCACGAGAGGCCGGCCTTGAGCATCCGCGCGACCGACTCGTCGTTCACGTACAGGCCGCAGGGCGCCATGACGACGGGCAGGCCCAGGCCGTGGGCGTAGGCGGCCAGGTCGTAGATGTCGGTCCGGAGCATCGGCTCGCCGCCGGTCAGGATGATCGTCGGCTTGGCGAAGGAGGCGATGCTGTCGAGGAGGCGCTTCCCCTCGTCGGTCGTCAGTTCCCCGGGGTAGAGCGCGGGCCGGGCGGCCGCGCGGCAGTGCTTGCATGCTAGGACGCACGACCGCGTGACCTCCCAGGCGATGAGCTGGGGAAGATATTTTTGCGCTTCGTCATGTTGTTCATTTGGGGGCACGTGCAATACCCATCGTAACGCTACTCGCCACCGGCCGGGCACGCCGTATCGGGTTTGTCGCCGGCGATGGCGATCTCCTCGTCCGTGAGGTAGCAGGCCGGGTCGGGGGCCCAGAGGTCGCCGGTGGCGGCCTCGGCCCGGACGCGGAAGTTCCCCCCGCACACGTCGAGCCACCGGCACGTCTTGCACCGGCCGGTGACGTGGGGGCGCTTGTCCTTCAGCTTCGCCATGAGCGGGTGCGTGAGGTCGGTCCAGATTGCGGAGAACGGCCGCTCTCGCACGTTGCCGAACGTCACGTGCCGCCAGAACTGGTCGGCGTGCACCGAGCCGTCCCAGCTCACGCAGCCGATGCCGTGGCCGGAGGAGTTCCCCTTGTTCATCTTGAGGAGCCGCAGCACGTCGGCGGCGCGGGGATTCTTCTCGCGCCGCATCCGCTGGTAGAGGTAGGGCCCGTCGGCGTGGTTGTCGACCGTGAGGACCTCGATGGGCAGGCCCTCGTTATGCAGCTCGATGGTGCGGTCGATGATGCGGTCGACCACGCGCCGCGTCTCCTCGTGGCTCAGGTCCTCCTCCATGAGGGTGCTCGCGCGGCCCGTGTACACGAGGTGGTAGAAGCAGACGCGCGGGATGCGCTCCTGGCGCAGGAGGTCGAAGACGCCGTCGATTTCGGCGGCGTTGCGCTTGGTGATCGTGAAGCGCAGGCCGACCTTCATGCCCGCCCGCTGGCAGTGGCGGATGCCTGCGAGGGCCCGGTCGAACGCCCCGCGGACGCCGCGGAACTTGTCGTTCGCGTCGCGCATGCCGTCGAGGGAGACGCCGACGTAGCTCAGGCCCACGGTCTGGAGCCGCGCGGCCATCGGCTCGTCGATGAGCGTGCCGTTGGTCGAGATGACCGCCCGCCTC
>JAPLML010000459.1 GCA_026387055.1 Planctomycetota bacterium
GCCCACAGACGCCTGGCCCGCTCGTCCAGCAGTCCCTTAATCACCGAGTACCTCTGGCAGATAGGCTTCGTGTCGATCATGCTTCAAATATCGGCTCGACACGGCACAATACTTTATTTTGTTCCTTTACGAACGCTTAGCGTGGTTCTTTTCCCATGTGCCACGGGTTGCTTGCCAACCCGTGGTTATCGTGGCCTCTCTTCCTCATGGTGTAACGCCGTAAGGAAACGAGGACCATTATGACCACGGGTTGGCAAGCAACCCGTGGCACGTGAACAACAGCCGGGGCAAACGCCGTGCGCGACTTGGGACAATGCACGGCCACGCGACGGCGCGTGACCGTGCCACCCGCCCCTAGGGCTACGCCGCGACAGACGCCATCATGCGGGCCCGCCGCCGGTCCTGGATGAACATCACGCCGAAGACGACGACGAGGACGATCGAGACCGGGGCGACGTAGCGGAAAGACATCAGGCCGCCCTTGTTGTCGGCGGGGTTGAGGATGGCGGCCACGCGGGCCTTCGTGGCCAGGGCGGCCCGCTCGGCCTCCGTGCCGCTCTTCTCGACGCTGTCGGGCGGGCCGTTCTTGACGGCGCTCCGCAGGGCGCTGGCGGTCGTGGTCTCCGGAAGAGTCCCCTTCGCCTGCCAGGAGTCGAGCGCTTTCTTCACGGCATCGCGCGCCTCCTGGATCTCGCCGCGGGTGACCTCGTCCTGCTTCGTATCCTTGAGCGATGCGGCCCACCCGGCGTACGTCGCGTCGACCGCCTGCAAGGCCGCGACGGTCTCCTTCTCGCGATCGACCGCCCGGCCGTCCACGGTGCTCCTGGCGACCAGTTCCTGGTGGAGGTACGTGTCGGCGATCCAGCCCATGACCGGCGTCGTGACGGTGCTGACGAAGAGCCCGCCCGTGCCGCCGATGATGGCCAGCGCCAGGGCGCCCCCTTTCGGCACGCGCTCGGCCACCGTGCCGAGCATCGCGGGCCAGAAGTAGCAGACGCCCAGCGCAAAGAGCGTGGCGATGATGCCAACCATGTAGATATTCGCGGGGAAGCTCAGCAGGAACAGCCCGACGCCCGCCACGGCGGCCGACAGAAGCAGCAGCCCCGTGTTCGTGAGCACCTTGACCACCGGCCCGCAGAAGAGCCTCAGGACGGCCATCAGCCCGGTGATCCACACCAGCACCAGGATGCCGGGAATGCCGCCGGCCTGGAGGACCGACGGAATCCAGCGGTTGGGGCCGAGCTCCAGCGACGCCGTCAGCATCATGCACGCCAGGAGCACGAGGAACAGGGGCCGGAGGAACGTCTCCTTGACCATGCCGCCGAACGAGACGCCCGACTGCACCCGCTCGGTGGCGGGGAACTCCTCGCGGGCCAGCAGGATGCCGTAGGCCACCGTCGGCACGAAGACCACGGCCAGCTTGAGCTGCCAGGAGTCGAGGCCGATGTTGCTGAAGAGGTAGGCGATCAGCCCGCCGATAACGATGCCCCCGGGGAACCACATGTGGAACTGGCTGAGCTTGTGGGTCTTCTTATCGGGATAGATAGTGGCGATCAGCGGGTTGCAGACGGCCTCGACCGCGCCGGAGCCCAGGCCGTTGACGACGCACCCGGCGGCCAGCGTCCAGAACCCGGTTGCGAAAATCATCATCAGGATGCCCAGCGACTGCGACAGGAACGCGAAGCGCATCAGCCGCCGCATGCCCAGCCAGTCGCACAAGGGGCCGAGGGCGAAGATCGCGATGGTGAAGCCCCACCCGCCGATGCCCATGACCCAGCCCACGTCCTCGTTGCTGAGGATGAACTGGCGCTTCAGGGCCCCCATGATGTCGGAGGTGATGGCGAACATCATCGCCCCGGACGTCAGGGCCAGGCAGCTCGCGTTGAAGAGCCGCGCCGCATGGACCGCCGTCACGCCGCCCTGCCGTACCGCCGCTTCTGACATGGTTGCGCCTCCTGAGCCGGTTCGACCTCGCGACTTGGCGCGGCGGGTCTTCTGACCCGCCGCGCGCCGATTGCCTCGCCGCCCGCGTGCGCGTCTTCCGGCGCGGTGGGTCAGGGCACGTGTTTAACGTGGGTGGCACGGTCACGCGCCGTTGCGTGACCGT
>JAPLML010000584.1 GCA_026387055.1 Planctomycetota bacterium
CGCGGCAATTGCCCCCGGGCGGCGAGATAACGCAGGTGCGCGGCGGGTCGGGAGACCCGCCGCGCGAAGTGGCGTTGTAGTACTAGGGAGGTACGGCGCGGCGGGGCGGATGATTGACAGCGGTGGCGCGGGGACCTATACTTCCGCCGCTTGGCGGGGGGGGCACGTCCGGACCGGGGCTCTGGGAGCTTGGCAGAGGCGCGCGGGCGCCTGGCGCTAGAGTTCCCCGGAAGACCGCCCGCGGCCGCACCTGAGTGAAACGATGAAGCCGAAATATGCCAGAGCGCTCCGCGGCCGCCTGGAGGGCCGGGACAAGACCCGCCTCGAGGCCCTCGCCAACGAACGGCTCGACGCCTTCGTGGCCGATGCGGTCCAGCTGTGCGGGCCGGCCGTTGTCCGGATCCTCACGGACTCCGAGGCCGACCGCCGGTACATCCGTCGGCAGGCGATCGAGAATGGCGAAGAGGCGCCCCTGGCCACCCCGGGCCACACCGTCCACTTCGACGGCTACCAGGATCAGGGCCGCGACAAGGAGGTCACGCGGTACCTTCTGCCGAAGGGCGTGAACCTGGGCGCGAACCTCAACACCATGAGCCGCGAGCGGGGCCTGGCGGAGGTGCGCGGTTTCCTCGAAGGGGCGATGCGGGGGCGCGTGATGTACGTGGCGCCGTTCTGCCTGGGGCCGACGAACTCGCCTTTCAGCCTCTCGTGCGTGCAGATCACCGACTCGGCCTACGTGGTTCACAGCGAGCACCTGCTGTACCGGCCGGGGTACGCGCAGTTCGAACGGGCCGGGGGCGGCGATTTCTTCCGCTTCCTCCACTCGGCCGGGCGCCTCGAGGACCACGTGAGCGCCGAGCCGGATAAGAAACGCATCTACATTGATATCGACGAGGACATGGTCTACAGCGTCAACACGCAATACGGCGGGAACTCGATGGGCCTCAAGAAGCTGGCCCTGCGCCTGGCGATCCGCAAGGCCGACCGCGAGGGCTGGCTGGCCGAGCACATGTTCGTCATGGGCGTCCACGGGCCGCGCCGGCGCGTCACGTATTTCGCCGGGGCGTTCCCGAGCGCCTGCGGGAAGACCTCGACGGCGATGCTGCCGGGCGAGACGATCGTCGGCGACGACATCGCGTACCTGCGGGCCATCGACGGCCAGGCGCGGTGCGCGAACGTCGAGGCGGGCATCTTCGGCATCATCCAGGACGTCAAGGCCGCCGACGACCCTGTCATCTGCAAGGTCCTGACGTCGCCGGGCGAGGTCATCTTCTCGAACGTCCTGGTGAAGGACGGCCGGCCGTACTGGCTCGGCATGGGCCGGGAGCTGCCGACCGAGGGCGTCAACTTCTCGGGCCCGTGGCACATCGGCAAGATCGACAAGCAGGGCAGCGAGATTCCCCCGGTCCACAAGAACGCCCGCTACACGATCGACTTGAGGAGCCTGGGGAACGTCGACGCGCGGTTTGACGACCCGCAGGGCGTGCCGGTCGGCGGCATCATCTACGGCGGGCGAGACAGCGACACGTGGGTGCCCGTCCAGGAGAGCTTCGACTGGCCGCACGGCATCCTCACGATGGGGGCGGCCCTGGAGAGCGAGACGACGTTCGCCACGCTCGGCCAGGCGGGCGTGCGGGCGTTCTGCCTCATGTCGAACCTGGACTTCCTGGCGATCCCCATCGGCAAATATATCTCGAACAACTTGAACTTCGCCGGCGGCCTCAAGACCGTGCCGCGCGTCTTCGCCGTCAACTACTTCCAGCGGGCCCGTGACGGCAAGTGGCTGACCGGCATGCGCGACAAGGCCGTCTGGATCAAGTGGATGGAACGGCGGGTGCACGACGACGTGGAGGCGATCCGCGGCCCGACGGGGTGGCTGCCGCTCCTCGGGGACCTCGAGGCCCTCTTCAGGAAGGTCCTGTAGAAGGCGTACACCGAGGGCGAGTACGTCGAGCAGTTCACGATCCGCATTCCGGAGAACCTGGCGAAGCTCGACCGCATCGAGAAGATCTACCGGCAGGACGTTTCCGACACGCCGCCGGTGCTGCTGGAGGTCCTGGCGGCCCAGCGGAAGCGGCTGGCGGCGCTTCGCAAAGAGAAGGGCGACTCCGTCTCGCCGCTGGAGCTTTGAGGCGGCCGCCGGCCGGGCTTAGAGCCTATCCGAATAACCCGCTCCTCGGGGTGCCACGGCTTGCTTGCAGGCCGTGATTTCCGGCGCACTGGTAGCAAGCAACCAGTGGCACCGCTCCTGCGATGAGCATGTGGTTATTCGGATAGGCTCTTACTATGCCCGAGTTTCGGGTGGCCCGCCCAGGCGGGCAGGGTGCGGCCATGCCACCCGGCGTCACAAGTCGAGTTTCAACGCCTCGAGAGGCTCGTTGATGCGGCGGGTCTCGTCGTCGGTAAGCTCAAAGTCCGCGGCCTTGGCGTTCTCCTCGGCCTGCGCGGGGTTGCGGACGCCGACCAGGGCGGCCGTGATGCCGGGGCGGTGGATCGTCCAGTTGATGACGAGTTGGGCGAGCGTCGCGCCGTGGGCCGCGGCGATCGGGCGGAGGGAGTCGAGGAATTCCAGGATCCGCCGGCGGTTCTCGGGCAGGTAGAACGGGCTGCGCGACCGCAGGTCCGTCGGCGGAAACGCGCGGTCCATCGGCACCCGGCCCGAGAGAATCCCGTTCTGGAGCGGGCTGTAGGCCAGGATCCCCACCTTGTGCTTGAGGCACCACGGCACCACTCGGGCCTCGATTCCCCGCCGCAGCATGCTGTAGGGCGGCTGGTCGGAGGCGAGCGGCACGACCGTCATCGCCCGCTCCATCAGCTCGGGCGTGTAGTTCGAGACGCCGACGGCCCAGATCTTCCCCTGCTTCAGAAGGGCCGCGCACGCCTCCATCGTCTCCTCGACGGGCGTGGTCGGGTCGGGCCAGTGCTGTTGATACAGGTCGATATAATCGACGCCGAGGCGCCGGAGGCTCCGCTCGCATTCCTCGAGCACGCTCTTGCGGGCCGCATGCTGGCGGATGCGCACGGGCCGGCCCTGGAGGTCCTCGGTGTTGAAGTGCGCCTTGCCGGCGTCGCCCGCGTCCCACCGCAGGCCGAACTTGGTGAGCACCTGGACGCAGTCGCGCCGCCCGCGGATCACCTGGCCCACGATCTCCTCGCTGTGGCCGAAGCCATAGACGGGGGCGGTGTCGATCGTGGTCATCCCGAGGTCGACGGCCCGCTGGATGCCGGCAACGGCACCCGCGTCGTCCGTCCCGCCCCAGAGCCACCCGCCGATGGCCCACGCGCCGAG
>JAPLML010000629.1 GCA_026387055.1 Planctomycetota bacterium
CGCCCTGGTGGCCGGCCAGAAGTACGACATCAAGATCGAGTACTACGAGGAGTCCGGCCTGGCGTCGATGAAACTCTCCTGGTCCAGCCCGCACACGCCCAACAAGGAGATCATCCCGACCAGTGCGCTTTTCAGCAACGCCGTCCCGCCGGTCTCCATCGCCGACAACTACACCGCGCCGGCGAACGTGGCGATGGACGTCCCGGCGCCCGGTGTCCTCGCGAACGACGGCGACCCGAACGGCTATCCGCTGACCGCCGTCCTGCGCCGCCGGGCCTCCCACGGCTCCGTGACGCTCCGGACCGACGGCTCGTTCACCTACACGCCCACCGCCGGCTACCAGGGACAGGACACCTTCTCGTACAAGGCCAACAACGGTCTCGTGGACGGCGCCGAGACCATGGTCTACCTGCTCGTCGACAAGCCGCCGGTGGTGACCAGCGTCGTGGTCAATCAGGACAACCAGGCGCAGGGCCTGGGGGCCCAGTACTACCAGTGGGGCGCGGGCGGCGTCGACTGGGCCAACCCCCGGCTGACGCGACGCGATGCCGCGATCGACTTTGACTGGGGCGCGGGCTCGCCCGACCCCCTCCTGGGAGCGGATAAGTTTGCCGCCCGCTGGACGGGCAAGATCATTCCTCAGTACTCCGAGACCTACACGTTCTACGCGCTCAGCGATGAGGGCGTGCGGCTCTGGGTCAACGACAAGCTCGTCATCGACCGTTGGGCGGCACACACGGCCACCGAGTATACCGGCACGTTCACCTTCGCCATCGGCCAGACCTACGACATCAAGGTGGAGTACTACGAGGACACCGGCCCGGCCGTGATGAAGCTGTCCTGGTCCAGCCTGAGCACGCCCAAGCAGATCATCCCTGCGGCGGCGCTTACGCCGGTCGAGAGGTCCCTCAGTTACATCGATCCGGGCGTCGCGGGGGTCAAAACCGTCGACATTGGCTTCAGCAAGCCCGTGACGTTCCTCGCCGACGACGTTCTCCTCGAACGCGTGACCTTCAACGGGAACGCCGAGACGGTCCTCGAAACGATCACGCCGGTCAGCGTCTACGGCTACGGCTTCGACTTCATGACGATCACCCTCGCCCCGGACGCCGTGGTGGATGGCTGGCTGAAGGTGACCTTGAAGGGCAGCGGCACGCTCCAGGCCAAGGATAACCTGAAACTGAGGCTGGACGGGGAGCCGAAGGCCGGCGGCAGCGGCCGGGCTTACCTGTACAAGGCGGCGGCCGATCTGCCGACCGGCAACGGCCTCGCGGGCGGCGACGCCGTCTTCTACGTGGGCAGCCTGCGGGGCGACTTCGGCTCGGTGGGCGGCGGGCACGTGCCCGACGGCCTCGTCACCGAGGAGGACGTCGACGGATACGTGGGCAGCTTCCAGGCCGGCAACCAGGACGCCGACTTCCGCGGTGTGGGCTTCGCCGACGCCGGCCCGGACGGCCAGATTACGCCGTCTGATTTCGACGGCTTTATGTCTCTCTACCAGCAGACCGTGGCGCAGCCGCGGTCGATCCCGCCGCTGCCGGACCCCGGCCCGCAGGGCGAAGGCGTGCCGCAGCCGCTCGCGGCCGGCGAGCCGGAGCCGGTGGCCGTCGCCCTGGCGCCGGACGTCTCCGGTCCGCCGGCCGGCGGCGCCCCGGTCCCAGTGCTCGGCGAGCCCCCGACGGCGCCCACGCTGGAAGTGGACGTCCTGGCGACGGCCCCCGAGATCGGCTCGGCCGGCGCGTCGGCTCCGACGCTGGCCGGCCCGGCGCCGACCGAGCCTGCCCCGGTCGCGCCGCTGGCAGCCCCGATCATCGGCTTGACGGGGGTTACGGCCGCGGTGACCGAAGTGCCTCTGGCGTCGGCCGCGGCCGAGGAAGTGGCGCCGCCGAGGACCGACCCGGTCCTGTCGCCCGACGGCGGCGTGGACCTCCTGGCGCTTCCGGCGCTCGACGTCATGCTCGTCGCCTGACAGGCGCCTGTTCGCAGGGCGCCTTTATCCGTCTTGGGCGCGGCGGGTTCCCCGACCTGCCGCGCGCCTCTTTTTCGTGTTTCGGTTGTCCCCACGCGGTATAGTGGCCCCTGGAGTGTCCCTCCACGACGCGGAACATGAAAGGGACCCGCATGGAAACCCTCGGATTCATCGGCCTGGGGACGATGGGGCGGCCCATGAGCCGCAACCTCCTGCGGGCGGGCTTTCGGCTCGTGGTCCACAACCGCAGCCGCGCGGCTGTCGAGGAGCTTGTGGCGGCAGGGGCAAGCGGCGCTGCGTCGCCGCAGGAAGTGGCCGCCCGCAGCGACGCCGTCCTCACGATGCTGCCGGACTCGCCCGACGTCGAGGCGGTCGTGGCCGGTCCGGGCGGCGTGTTCGAGGGCGCGCGGCCGGGCATGCTGCTGATCGACATGAGCACGATCTCTCCGGCCGTCGCCCGCCGCCTGGCCGCCGAGGCGCAGCGCCGCGGTCTGGAGATGCTCGACGCCCCCGTCTCCGGCGGCGACATCGGCGCCCGCGACGGCACGCTCACGATCATGGTCGGGGGGAGCGCGGCCGCCCTCGAGCGCGCCCGGCCGATCCTCCAGGTCCTCGGCAAGACGATCACCCACATCGGCGGCGCCGGGGCGGGCCAGGTCGCCAAGGCCTGCAACCAGGTCATCGTGGCCGCTACCATCGAGGCCGTCGGCGAGGCCCTCGTCCTGGCCGAGAAGTCGGGGGTGGATCCTGCCCGCGTCCGCGAGGCCCTGCTGGGCGGCTTCGCCCAGAGCCGCATCCTCGAAGTCCACGGGCGCCGGGCGCTGGAGCGGAGTTTCAGGCCGGGCTTCAAGGCGCGGCTGCAACTGAAGGACCTCATGATCGCGCTGGCGGCGGGGAAAGAGTGCGGCGTCGCGATGCCGGCCACGGCCGTGGCGGCGGAGATGTTCAAGAGCCTCTGCGCCACCGGCGGCGCCGAAGACGACAACTCCGCCCTGATGGCTCACGTGGCGCACCTCGCGGGGCTCGACTGGCGGGCGTAGGGCGGCACGGGGAGTTGCCGGGTGGCATGGCCACGCGCCTTTGCGTGGCCATGCAGCGCTCGACCGGTAATATCGTTCGTATGGCCACCCAAAATCGGGTGGCCATGCCACCCGGAACCAATATACCCCCGCGCCTTGACACGGTCCTGTCCGCACCTCAATATAGCCGTGGCACACGGATATCAAGAGCGACACAGACTTTCTGGAAACGGTGCTTGCACGACCTTCGAGGAGACTCCTCATGGCAGAGGCGAAAGTGTGGCCGCAGGCAAAGCGGCTCCAGTGGTGGCAGGAGGCCCGCTTCGGCATGTTCATCCATTGGGGGCTGTACGCCCAGGTCGGCCGGCACGAATGGGTGATGAACCGCGAGCGGATCCCCCGCGAGGAGTACGAGAAGCTGGCCGACGCCTGGAAGCCCAAGCCGCGCCCGGCCCGCGAGTGGGCCGCCCTCGCCCGAGAGGCCGGCATGAAGTACATGGTCATGACCACCAAGCACCACGAGGGCTTCTGCCTGTGGGACACCCGGCAGACGGACTACAACGCCGCGAAGCGCGGCCCCGGGCGGGACCTCGTGCGCGAGTACGTCGAGGCCTGCCGCGAGTTCGGCCTCAAGGTCGGCTTCTATTACTCGCTGATGGACTGGCACCACCCCGACGGCGCCCGCTGCGCGTACGACGAGAAGGCCCGCCGCCGGTTCTGCGACTTCACGACCGGCTGCGTCCGGGAACTCATGACCCACTATGGCAAGATCGACATCCTGTGGTATGACGTGTCCTGGCCGCTCCGGTCCGCCGAGGCGTGGGACAGCCGCCGCCGCAACGCCATGGTCCGCCGGCTCCAGCCGCACATCCTCATCAACAACCGGTCCCAGTTGGACGAGGACTTCGGCACGCCCGAGGAGCACATCAAGGAAGCCGAGGCGGGCAGGGCCTGGGAGGCCTGCATGACCTTCAACGGCTCCTGGGGCTACATGCCCAGCGCCGTCGACTGGCGCAGCGTCCGCGAGGTGATCGGCATGCTCCGCCAGTGCGCGGCCGGGTGCGGCAACCTGCTGCTCAACGTCGGCCCCGCGCCGGACGGGTCCCTGCCGCCGGAGGCCGCCGAGCGGCTGGTCCCCGTCGGCCGGTGGCTCCGCGCCAACGGCGAGGCCGTCTACGGCCGGACCGACCGCGCCGTCGGCCGCATGGAGTGGATGCCTTGCGGGCAGTTCACGATCAAAGGCAGGAACCTGTACTACTGGGTCCGGTGCTGGCCGGGCAAGGAACTCGCGATGGGCGGCCTCAAGACGAAAGTGACGCGGGCATCGTACCTCGTGGGCGGCAAGGCGATCGCGCTGGAGCAGAAGGGCGGGCGGCTGGTCCTCAAGGGCCTGCCAAGATCGAGTCCCGACGCGACCGCCGGCGTCACGGTCATCAAGCTGCGGTGCCGGTCGAAGCCCCGCCAAGAGCTTGGCGCGGGCTGCGTGGTGCTCAAGAAGAAGTAGTACTACAACGCCACTTCGCGCGGCGGGTCTCCCGACCCGCCGCGCACCTGCGCTATCTCGCCGCCCGGGGGCAATTGCCGCGCGGTGGGTCAGGAGACCCACCGCGCACGAGGTTAAGTGGCGTTGTAGTAGTAATCGCGCGGGGGTCGACATGGGTGCAAACACAGTCGGCGCCATCATGGGCCGGACGGGCCTGGTGATCGGCGCGTTGCTGGTCGCCGGG
>JAPLML010000053.1 GCA_026387055.1 Planctomycetota bacterium
TGTGGCACGGCCGGCTTGTCCGGCCGTGGGGAATGTGACCGGCGCTTCGCCACGGCCGGACAAGCCGGCCGTGCCACACCTGCTATTGGCGCAGGAGCAGAATCGCCAGACAGGTACGGATCACGCGACCCGCCGCGCACCGCTCCAAGAGGTCGCGGGCTACCGCGATGCCACCGTGCGGCCGGCGGTCCGCTCGGCGTAGTACGCCGACGCCGTCAGGAAACGGATGCCGAGGGACGTCGCATAGTCCGCCAGGTCGCCCAGCCACGCCGTCTTGGCCGCAAACGCGTCGGGGGTATCGCAGTTATGGTCATGCGAACATAAACTCCAGACGAGGCCCTCGGCCGCCACCCGGTCGGCCACGCCGCGCAGGTGCGCCGGGTAGCCCGACGCGTCGGCCGCGCCCGTGAACTCGGCGAAGAGGTAATCGTCCTGGTAATCGTGAATCATCAGCTCCAACACGTCCGGGAAGCCCTGCGGCACGTAGAACGCCGGCGGCCACTCCATCGGCACCGGCTGGCCGTCGCGGGCGTCGCGGCCGAACGAACGCAGGAAGCGGAACCCGTGCGCGTAGACGATCTCCAGGAGGTCCGGCCGGTCCCCGAGGCCGCGGTAGTACGCCCACGGGCACGTCAGGCCGCGGGCCCGCCGCCCGAGCACGTCCTCGAACACCTGCTGGCACCGGGCCAGGTCGGCATCGACCTCCGCGGGGCTCGCGCCGCGCTTGAAAAAGACGTCGGGGCGTCCGCACACGGTGCATCCCGGCGGGACCTCGGTGAGGACGCTCTTCAGCAGGATGTGGTCGTACGTATGCCCCTGGAGATCGACGGCGCCCGAGCGGTCGGCCTCGAGGAAGAGCGCCGGGTACCGCGCCAGCGTCCGCCCCGTCACGTACCACGTGGCGCGGATGCCGCGGCGCTCGAGGAACTCCACGCCCCGCCGCGCGTAGGTGGCCGCCGACTCGTTGGCGGTCTCGACGTCAATTCCCAGCAGGATGGTTCCGGGCATCGCCTGTCTGCTCCTGCGGCGCGGCGGCCGGCGGGCGGTCGACCATCTGGATCGGCTCGCTGCCGGCCCGGGCGCCGTCGCCGATGAAGAGGTAGGGGCGCAGCTTCGCGAGCATCTTGTCGCCGATGCCGCGCACGCCTTTGAGTTCCTCGAGCGACTTCAGCCCCCCGCGCTGGTTCCGCAGATCGATGATGCGCTTCGAGAGCGCTTCGCCCAGGCCCGGCACGACCGCCAGCGTTACCCAGTCGGCGGTGTTGACGTCGACGCGATACGTCGGCGGCGCGGCCGGGATCACCTCCATCGGCTGGGCGCCGAGGCGGTAGTACGAGATGCCGCGCCAGGCCACCCCCGCCACCAGGGCCAGCGCCAGGACCGCCAGGACGAGCTGCTCGCCCCGTGCGATGAGCGCCTGGCGGCGCGTCGGCGGCGTTGGGGACGCGTCGGGCATGGCTGCATTATCCCGCCCGCGCGGGTGCACCACAAGCAATTCCCGCCCGGCATGGTGCAGGCCCCAGCGCCATGGCGGCTTCACCCCGTCGAGCCCGCCGCGGCAGCGGCAGGAGATCCTCCCGTCTGACGTCTCCCGCTGATTCCGCAGCGGGCTCGGGGCAGAAGCGTGCCGCAGCGCTGCCGGGGCCTGCCTCTCGTCAACAAGACCGCTTGCCTTCGAGAACAGGTGCTGCTACGCTCGCACGCAACACTGGAACACCGTCCGCCGGAGGCGCCGCCCCATGATCAATCGACGCACGTTCCTCAGGACCGTCAGCGCCGGCGCCCTCGGCCTGGCGGGCGCAACCTGGTTAACGGGGTGCGGCCGGACCCAGGCCGCGAGGAGCCCGACCGTGAAGCCCAATTTCGTCTTCATCCTCATCGACGACATGGGGTGGCGCGACCTAGCGTGCTACGGCAGCACGTTTTACGAAACGCCGCACATCGACCGCCTGGCCGCCCAGGGCATGCGGTTCACCGACGCCTACGCCGCGTGCCCGGTCTGTTCGCCCACGCGGGCGAGCATCCTGACCGGGAAGTATCCCGCCCGCCTGAACCTGACGGACTGGATCCCCGGCCACAAGCGGCCTTTCGCCAAACTCCGCGTGCCGAAGTTCAACCAAGAGCTCCCGCTGGCCGAGGTCACGATCGCCGAGGCCCTCAAGCCGGCCGGCTACGTCTCGGCCTCGATCGGCAAGTGGCACCTGGGCACCAAGCCGTTCTGGCCCGAGAAGCAGGGCTTCGACGTCAACTTCGGCGGGACCCACCAGGGCCAGCCGCCGAGCTACTTTGCTCCATATAAAATCCCGAACATTTCCAAGGCGGCGGACGGCGAGTACCTGACCGACCGCCTGGCCGACGAGGCCGCCGCGTTCATCGAGAAGAGCAAGGACCGCCCGTTCTTCCTGTATCTCGCGCATTACGCGGTCCACACGCCCCTCATGGCCAGGCAGGAGGTCATCGCCAAGTACGCGGCCAAGGCGAAGCCCGACCAGCCGCAGAGGAATGCAAGGTACGCGGCCATGGTCCAGAGCGTCGACGACAGCGTCGGCCGGATCATGGCGACGCTCGACGCCCTGGGCCTCGCCGACCGCACGGTCGTCTTCTTCATGTCCGATAACGGCGGCCTCATCGGCCCGACCTCCAACCTGCCGCTGCGGGCCGGCAAGGGAAGCCTGTACGAGGGCGGCATCCGGGAACCGATGATCGTCCGGTGGCCGGGCGTGGTCCCCGCGGGCGTCACGGAAAAGGCCGTGGTCACGAGCGTGGACTTTTTCCCGACGATCCTGGCGCTGGCGGGCGTCGCCCCGGCGGCGCCGGACCCGGGCATCGACGGCGCCAGCCTCGTGCCCCTGCTCGCGCCGCAAGGGGAATGGGCGCCCGTGCCCGTCTACTGGCACTACCCGCACTACCACCCCGGCGGCGCCACGCCCGGCGGGGCCATCCGCGACGGCGATTATAAACTTATTGAGTTCTTTGAAGACGACCGCGTGGAGCTCTACAACCTCAAGGAGGACCTCGGCGAGAAGAAGGACCTGGCGGCGGCGATGCCCGAGAAGGCGGCCCAGCTCCGCCGAAAACTCGCCGACTGGCGGCGGAAGACGGGCGCCCGCATGCCCACGCCCAATCCGGACTACGATCCGCAGAAGGAGCCGAAGCGGGCCGACACGGAAACCCCGCCGCCCTTGGCGGATGCAGGACTGCTCTTCGAGGAATAGAGGCGCTGGAGCGCGGCGGGCAGTCTTGCCCGCTGCACCGATATCCGTTGTGGCACGGCCGGCTTGTCCGGCCGTGGCAGAGCACCGGCCACATTCCCCACGGCCGGACAAGCCGGCCGTGCCACACCTGCCGGGGTACGCTATACATGTACCAGCAGCCCGTGGCCCCCGGCAATCAGCATCCAGCACGGCGGGCAGTCTTGCCCGCCGCGCGCCACCTGCCGGCCGGCTACTCGTCCGCCCAGACGACGTTCCCTTCGGTGTGGGTCGCAGGTCCCTCCGGCCACATCTCCTGCCGCATGGCCACCAGCCGCTGGTATCCGATCTTCGGATGGGCGTCCTTCCTCAGCAGCCCCCCATGGGGGAAGCAGTGCGGCTGGTGGTCCGAGAAGTCGCGCCAGGAAACGGAGGTGATGAACGGTTTGGAGATGGCGATGCGGTAGAACTGGTCGAGCCACTCGGACTGGATGACCTCGTCCCAGGGCTTGCGCCAGACGCCGCCGGCGCCGCGCGCCGTCCGGGCGCCGCCGAGGACCGCGTCGGGGTCGGGCGTGGAGGCCGACGGCACGCCCACCGCCGTGATGTGGACGGGCTTGCCGAGCGCGCCGAAGCGGTCCAGCATGTCGGAGACGGCGAGCATATCGCGGCAATAGTATCCCACGCCCGCCGTGCCGAAGAACATCTGGAGCCCGATCACGTCGAACGTCACGCCCGCATTGATGCACATTTCTGCGTAATGATAGGGCCAGATGGAGCGCTGGTTCGTGGCGTAGTACTCGCCCCACGGGTACAGCACGTCCAGGACCACCTGCGACGCCGGGTCCGCGCGCTTGACCGCGTGCGTGCACACGCGCGTGATCTCGATGATGCGGTCGAGCGAGAAATTCATGCAGTTCTCAACGTGCAGGCCGGTCACGGCGTCCCAGTGGTCGATGCGGCCGCGGTACCGCTGCACGCACCGCTCGATGTGGTCGAAGACCGAGTCGCGGATCGTCTCGAAGTCGTTCTCCCAGATCCACACCCAGTCCGGGAGGTGCCGCTCCGAGAACCGGATCATCGATCCGCCCTTGATGACGATGCCCCGCGCCTCCAGCCAGTGGATCCAGTCGTCGTGCCACTTCCATTCGAACTCGTGCTCGCGCGGCTCGAGGCTGCGCCAGACGCCGCCGGCGCCGCGCGCCGTCCGGGCGCCGCCGAGGACCGCGTCGGGG
>JAPLML010000142.1 GCA_026387055.1 Planctomycetota bacterium
AGCACCTGCCCATCGTCACGTTGAGGCGCGCGGCGTAGTAGTCCGTCCAGCCGGGTTGCGAGCCAGACCACCACTACTTCGGGCACGAAGCTCCGAACCACCGCGCCCTCGCGACGAACAGCATCTTCCACTCGCCTTGCCGCAGCATTCGATTGTCAAATCATGTCGTTCGTCGGCCCTCAACGGCCGCCGAAACTACCGAACAGAGCCCGCACGAAGGTCGGTGGACACCTACAGCTCCCATCATGCTTGGAATCGTGGCTGGAGTCGAACCCAAACCATCGCGGCCCCTGCTTCTCGGGGCGGATCGCGTTTTCGGTAGGGACACCCCCGTGCGCCGGCCTCGATGCGCCCAGATCGCCATCATCGACAGTCCGACCGCCTGCAAGAGGAATCCCGACGGCTCCGGCACTACGATCAGTTGCCCGCCGTTCGACAGGTCGACGAACCCGCGGTTGTCGATGCTGCTGCAGCGAATCGTCGCCCCGTTTAGCGTGAAGGTCGAGCCCGGTTCTAGGATCAGTGTGTCCACCAGCAGGTCCGTGCCTGCTGCAAGGGCTAAGACCTGCCCCTCGTCGATCCTGATCGTGCCCCAGCTCATTTGCCACGATGGCAGGGAGAACACATGGGAGCCATCCGCGCCCGATATGAATTCCAGGCTGGCCAGGCCAGTGTCCCAGAGGGCGCTCTGGCCGCTCTCTATGGCGAGATCGTTGCTGATGATGAACCGGTCGCCGGCACCGGCGTCGAGGTATCCGGTGGCACGAACGAACAGGTCGCTGAACCGGTTCTCTGATGGGTCGCTCACATAGACGCCGTAATCATCGAGTCCGAGAAGAAACGACGCCACCGTATCCGTGACCTTTACTGTGCCATGGTTGACGACATGGCCGTTGACCGTGCGCGTGCCCGCTCCGCTCAATGTGAACACGCCTTGGTTGGTGACCGGCGCGTCCATCGCTCCACCAAAGAAGTTGAGGTGGTCGTAGTTGATGATGACAGCCGCACTGAGCACGCCTCCGGACAGGTCGTAGGTGCCATGAGCAGTCGGATTCGCCGCGCCCTGTGCTGTCCCGGCGATCGTCAGCGTTCCCGAAAGCGTGTGTGTGCCGCCCGTCTGGCTGAACAAACCCACCCCGTCCCAGTTTGCAGTCGAACTGCCGAGGAATGCGTTTGCGGCAGTCAATGCCCCGTCGCTGAGGTGGTATTGCCCGGATGCGCCCGGGTTATACCCGAGGTACAGGTTGCCGCTGAGGGTGTTCGTGCCGCCGGACTGTTCGAACAACCCGGAACCGTTGGAGCCGACATACGCGCCTGCGGCTGCGAGCATGCCGGTGCCGCTAAGCAGATAGGTCCCGGTGCCGGGGGTGGATCCGAGTCGCAGCACGTCGGTTAACGTGTGGCTGCCGCCTGAGTGATTAAAGATGCCGGTACCCACGAAGCCGATGTGCGTTCCGAAGGCGGACAGGCTACCCCCGCTCAGGTTGTAGGTGCCGCTGCTAGTCGCGGCAGAGCTCACACTCAGCCTGCCCGTGATCACATTCTCGCCATCGGTCTGGTTGAACTCACCGATTCCTACGCTCCCGACGTACATCTGGGCGCTGTTCAACCGGCCGCCGCTGAGCGCGTAGGAGCCGCTGAGCTTATATGCATTCGCGACGTAGTCGAAAACGCGGTAGTTCGCAATCCACATGCTCCCAGCCACGTTGTGGATTCCGCCGCTCTGATTGAAGATACCCACCCCACCATTGCCGACGTACGCATTCGGCGCCGAGAGCAGACCACCGGACAGGTTGTAGGTGCCGACAGCTTGCGTACCGTCTCCGAGGACCAGCCGAAGGTTCGTCGTGTGGGTGCCGCCGGTCTGCGTGAAGGTGCCGGTGCCTGAGTAGCCCACGCGGGTGGTGCCCGAGTACCCCTCGGCACCCACGGTTAGCGTGCCATCGCTCAGAGTGTAGCTGCCGGTGGAGGTGACATAGGCGCCAATGTTCAGGTTGCGCCGCACTGTGTGGTCGCCGCCCGTCTGGTTGAAATCGCCGACGCCTCCCACCGTGCCGGTGTTTTGACCGATGTACTCCTCGTTGGCGAAGAGCGTGCCGGTCCCGCCGAGGGTGTAGCTGCCCATGCCCCCGCCCAGCCCCAGGGACAGGATGCCGTCGATCGATCTTGGACCGTCGATCCTGACTGCGCCGCCGCTCTGATTGAATCTGCCGGTCCCCTGGTCACCCACGATTACCAGGCCGATGGCCGGGGATCCCGGGGTCACGCTGTCGCGCTTCACATCCAGGTTGCCGCCGGTGAGGTTGTACGTCCCGGTCACGCCGGTCGTCACGCCGAGGACGAGGCGACTGGTTGCCGTATTGGCCCCCCCGCTTTGATTGAAGACTCCGGTGGCTAACGCGCCGACGCTCTGCTGGAAGGCAGTGAGGCTGCCGGATCCGCTCAGCTCATAGGTGCCCGGGCTGTTTGTGAAATCGCCCACGCTGACGGCACCGATCAAGGCAACATCGCCGGCGGTATGACTGAACATGCCGTGCCCGCCGAAGCCGACCGACAGGCTATTGGCGCCAAGGTTGCCACCGTCCATGTGGTAGGCGCCCCCACCAGCGATGAACGACCCGAGCCACACGGTGCCCGCCACCGTATGGTCGCCGCCCGTCTGGGAAAAGCTGCCATCGCTGATGAAGCTGTCACCGGAGAACAGATTACCCGCGTTGAGGGTATAGGTGCTCGTCCCACCTGGATCGCCCACGCCCAACCAGGTGGTCGAGTGAGAGCCGCCGGATTGCAGGAACGTGCCCGTTCCTGACAGGCCGACGAAGGTTCTGCCAGAAGCCAGGAAGCCGTTACTCAGAAGATAAGTGCCGTGGCTGCCTGCGGAATAGCCGAGGTATACGGGATCGCTGCTGCTGTGGGTGCCGCCGGATTGGTTGAAAGTGCCCGTGCCGCGATATCCGACGAACGTCGCATTGGCGGAGAGCGTGCCCGTGCCGCTCAGCGCATAGGTGCCGGTGCCGGTGGACTGCACACCCAGGTAGAGCGCGCCCTGCACGATATTCGTAATGTCGTATATGGTGCCGCCCGGCGAGGTCAGCACGCTGTTGCGGCCGGAAACGTGGGTGAATGTCCCGACACCGACGACACCGACATACTGGTATCCGGCGCTGAAGTCGTGGCCGTCCTGGACGAAGGACATCGAACCGGTACCCATGCCGTCGATGCTGATACTGCCCAGAAACCCCGTGAGGGTATTGACCGGGGGCAGCGACACGTCCAGCGTCACGATCCGGTTAATGCTGTCGATGCGCGTGAGAAAGACCGTGTCGCTGGCCTGGGGAAGCACGCCGAGACTCCAGTTGGAGGCGTTGCTCCAGTTACCCGAGTCCGCGATCCAGCCCAGATCGTCGGCTTGGACCCCTCCGCCCGGCTGTAACAGCAAGCCGACAAACGTCGCGGCCGTGAGCAACAATTGACAGCCCAAGGATCTCAGTGGACGAGTGGCCATGTTGATCTCCTACCACCGACTCTGGTTCTACCCGAACGTCAACGCCGCTTCCTGGGAAGTCTGGTTCGGCGAACTCAGGGGAGGGAAGTGCCTTCTGTGCAACTTTTCTTCTCTTAATCAAGGCGTGTATCCTATCTGACGACACCCTGCGCGGCATCGGGGTCCGCATACCAAGGACAAAGAGGAGGCTGGCCTACGAAGCACTAACCGCATAGAGGAACCCCCACGCTTGACAGGATTATAACATGGGAAATGAAGGGATGCAAACTACTGACACGTGCTTTGGCTGAGGCAAAGCGTGGACGATGCTCCAGGACGCACGTAAAATGCCATCCCTGCGGCACTTACGGAAGACGGTCTTTCGCATCCCTCTCCGTGTACTCTTCCGCAATTCCGGGCGTGGGGCCCGCGGCCCTCCTGTCAGGTTCTGGAGTTCGAGGAAACACCCATGGATGTCGCCGATGACAAGTCGTTCCTCGGGTGGCGGTCCTTGCCCAGCCGTATCCCTTGTCAATCCGTACCTGCCCGCAGTCCATGCATCGGCACCGGCGGCGGATGATGGCCGCGTAGGGCGTGCCGTCGGGCCGTAGCCCCTGGCGTCCTGGACCATTTCGCCCCAGGACTCGCTGCGGCGTGTCAGGTTCCGGTGGGTGCCAGGGCTGCTTGGTCGGCCCGTGGGGCCTCGATGCTGGGCAGCCGGTCCAGGGCCGCCCGCTCGTCGCCGATGAGCGTGTGTGTGTAGTGGTCCATCGTCAGGACAATAGTCGAGTGCCGCGCGAGGCTCTTGGCCACCGCCGGCACCACGCCGGACCGGGCCAGCCGCGTGATAAACATGTGCCGCAGGGCGTGGAAGTCCACCACGCGGCCTGAGCCGTATGGGGTAATCCCTCACGTACGGATCCGTGCGGGGGGCGTCGGCGATGGCGCAGCGCCGGTAATTACCGGATTCGGTCTTGAGATACCGCACATGCAGGCTATTCCTTGCATGTTGCGGAAAGTGCTTGCAAACGCACGTGTCTTGATCTATAGTTTGTAATAAGGCCCGTTTTGTGGGGCTTTTTGGGCTTGTCGGCATGGCTTTCTGGGCTGCTTTGGGACCACAAGGTCGAGGGTTCAAATCCCTCCGCCCCGACCAATCTTCAAAAAAGCCCTTCAGCGAGAACGTCGAAGGGCTTTGCCTTTGTCACGCAAAGACTTACGTCGGTCCGTGTGCGGTTCGAACTTCCAGGTCATGTATACATGCAGTGCGTGGTGCGGCCGGATCGTGCGCAGGCCGGAGTGTCGCCATTGCGGCAGGCGAATGACGAGGTCGGAGAGGGCGTATGCCGCCAAGAAAACCATCAGAAGCAAGCGCGGACAAGGTGCTGGACGTCAATCCACAAGTCATCAGGCACCTGGCCGATGACATCCGACACTACCCCCTTGCTTAACGTGAAAAGGCGCCCGCACCGAACCGTCGTGCTTTCTGTTAATCCCGTAAGCCGAAAGTCGGGGTGCTTCGAGGAGATCTCAACGTCGTAGCTTCGCGGGTGCTTGATGTTGGAGCTGCGTGTTGCAAAGGCCACGATCAGTTCGGGGTTTTGCGTGTTAAAGGCAGAGTTAGATACGACGACAGGGAAGCGAGTGCGGGTTTGCTCTACATCCGCGAAGGGAACTTCGGCGCGGATGATTTGTCCAGGGGATGGTGTCCAGTTGTACACTGACATGCGCTCTACTCACCACCTAGCGAGTCCTTCCACACCTCGTCCTCCGGCGCATCAAGGCCCTCACCAATCTCATTGGCTCTGGTTGGCCCAACGTCAAAGCTGATCCATTGACGCTTAGGAAGAGGAAGCTTCCTCACGGTTGTTAGGAATTCTGCCCATGCCTTGTGCGCGTCCACGGCATCGACCACGAGGTCCAGGTCCGGGGCGGAGAGCCGAACCGAATCGCCCAGCCTTCCAATGATCACCCTTACAACGCGTGGCTGGACCGCAGAGAATCGCATTACAGTTGTGAATTCTGACCAGGACGACGTGGGCCGGCGAGAAGTCGCTCTGTCAGTTCCCAGCGCTGAGCGGCTATCGAGAACGGTGAGATCCATTTGTCCTCCTAGGTACTCGCCTTGCTTGAACCAGGGATATCGTACGAGGCCAGCAAGGCTAGAAGTTCACCCTCAAGAAACGTCCTACACGACGTGAACAGTAAACGGGCCGGTTCAATGTGCCCGGCGTTCAGCGGAGCAGCCAGCGGTGCTGTGCCCTGGACCTCTGTCCAAACGAGGCGATTGTCGCGCCACGAGCTTACCGTCGCGTCAATGAAAAGCTCCTGGTCGTGCACCTTCTTCATGCAACTCGCCCCAAACCCAATCTTGAAGGGCATGTCGGTAAAGGTGTCGTGCACTTTCGGCCCAAGACTAAGAACCCGGTCACCCAGGAAGACGCGTGAATCGTCGCAGTTTGTCGGTTGTACCAGCGCGCGTAGCGTGGATCTTTGTGCAACTAAGAAAGTCTGAGGGAAGACCTCAAACCAAACCTTGAGCACGGCGGCAAGTTTCTCGGCGAACTCGTCAGCAGTCAATTCCGCCCATTCTTCAACAACTGTGAGTTCGTCGGGCTGGCAAGAAATCTTGCTAAAAGGTTTACCGCCGTGCTCTTGTTCGCCGCGCAGCTCGGCAAGCTCACAACGGTTAGGCCGGTAAGAGAAGTCGTGATAGCCCGATGTCAAGGGACCAGAGTTATTAAGCCTGTCCCAAAAGGTTCGAAACTGCTCTTTCCCGAACCACTGGCCAGGCGATTCCGGTCCCAATAGCTGCCATTCCATGCGGAAGTGAATGTAACTAGGAGAAGGCTTCATACGCGTCCCCCGAACCCACTGACCGCCGGCTACTGAAACCGCGCTAACGCGGCACAAAGAACAAACGACCTCCCTTGAAACACAGTGCACAAAGAGAATCGGCAGGATAGGCTACCTGGCATTAGCGCCTCTTGCCCAACACCTGAGAGTTAACCAGCACCGCTTAACTTTACACGCGCTATAGACCTTTGTCAATCACCTTTCTGCGTCTTGTTGGCAACTCGCTTGTGGGTCGGGTGGGGTCCGCCCCGTTCAGCGTTGAGAAGCGGTTGGGCCGGCGTAGCCAGATGATGTCACCGCATGGCGAAGTGGCAGGCGTTAAGGCGACCAGCGCGTAGCCTCTGGAATAGGAGACGTATGCCGCACCGGCTTCAGGAACGTGGTGAGGAAAGCCTCAAGGCGCGGTTCGAAGTTTGTCAAGTCGCCCCGACCCACCGTTGCTGAAGTGGCAGCAAGACAGGCCGGAAGCGAGCTCACGTCTTGGAGCAGCCCTACGGATACAGCAGGAACCGCCCCACGTCATCCGTCCCCGCCGCGCGCCGCAGCAGGTCAAGGTGGGGATGGAGGGCGCCGACCTCGGATAGCCAGTGGGCGTCGGAGCCGAGGGCGACCTTGACGCCGCGGGCAAGGCAGGCGGCCAGGAATTCCAGGTCCGGTGTGTTCCCGTGGAGGTTGATCTCGACGGCCGTGCGCGTCTGGGCGAGGGCCTGCACGACGTCGCCGAAAAGGTCCGCGGGGACCGGCTGCCTTGCCCAGCGGAAGATCCGCCAGGGATGGGCGAGGATGTCGACGCCCGCCGCGAGCAGCCCTTCGGTCGTCTCCATGAAAAGCTTGGCGAGCCGCGCCGCGGAAAGCGTGGTGAAGTCCTCCGGCAGGAAGTGGACCGCGCCGAGCAGAAGGTCCGGCCACTCGCGATCCTCATCGTGGAGGGTCATCGCGCCGTCGGCGTCGAGTTCGACTTCCAGGCCCACGCGGACAAACGGGCTTCGCAGCGGCAGGAGCGTCCGCCGGTACTCGGGCGCACGGTTATGCTCGTCTGTCCGCCAGAGCGCGGGCCGCGCGATATGGCGGCCCACAAAGAAGTCGTCGGATAGGCAGTAGAGCTGCGGGGCGTGTTCCACCAGGCACACGCCCGCCAAGCCTAGCAGCCGCGCCCGCTCGATCGCCTGGTCGGACCGCACGTCCTGGGCACAGTACCCGAACTCCGT
>JAPLML010000349.1 GCA_026387055.1 Planctomycetota bacterium
GCCCTCGGCCAGTAGCCGCCCCAGACGCCGCGCTTCGGCATAAGCCGCGCTGCCCTCGCCCGGGAGTGAACTGCCGAAGATAGTGACGGTTTTCATCTCATTCTCTGTCGCGCCGTGGTATGACGGCTCGCCCACCAAAGGCGGGAGCCCCGTAAAGGTGCTCCCCTACTTTGATTCTTGCCAGCCGCGGAACTGCTGAAGGATGGCCAGCGCGATGCGGTCAACCACGGCTGCTCCCTCGGCAGGTCTCAGGAGGTAGCTGTTCCCGATGATGGAAAACGCCAAGCGTTCTCCCGAAGGCAGCTCCATGTAACCCGAGAGCGCGTTGACATGTTCCATCGTGCCTGTCTTGGCGCGGATTCTCCCGCGCCCCGCCGAGCCCGTGAGCCGCTCCGCCAGGGTTCCGTCCACGCCCGCCACCGGCAGCGAGTCCCGATAAGTCTCAAACCGCGGAGAGGTCGCCATATATTTCAGCAGCTTGATCACGGCGCGCGGCGAAACCAGGGCATGACGCGAAAGGCCCGAGCCGTCAGCGAAATTCGCTTCCCCCGGCTCGATTCCTACCCGCGCTGCAAACTCCTTCAGAACCTCGAGACCCACGGTCAGACTGCCGTATTGCTTCACTTCCCGTCCGAGCGTCCTGAGCAACATTTCCACATGCAGGTTCTGGCTGAACTTGTTGATGGTTTGGATGTCCTCCGCGAGCGGCGGGGAGATATGCTCGGCCAGCACCACCCGCGGCGGGTCGGGAGAGGCATCCGGCGTGGTGGCGGCCTCGAGGCGTGTCAGGTGACGGACTTCCACTCGGCCGCGGACGGTGACCCCGCGCGCTTCCAGCGCCCGCCGGAAAAGCTCTGCGACTAGCTGCGGGGGATTGTCAATGGAAACCGAATCCTGAGCCTCGCCGGCGTCGAGGGGAATCTCACCCCATACATCCAGCCGGCTTGAGCCCGGAGCGCGTTCCACGAAGATGCGTTTCCGTGTGCCTGCCGCCGAGGTCTCCACCCGGTTGTCGAGCTGGTAGTAGTCCGGGAAAGGCTCGAGGCGAACCTCGGCGGTTGCAGCCGGCGCCGCTCCCGGCCGAATCCGCAGCAGCAAGGCATTGTCATTGAAGGCCAGCGCCGTGACTGGGGCGCCGTAGCCCCACTGCAAGTCTTCCTGGTCCCAGCCGTGACTGTACGGCTCGAAAAGAAAATAACTGTCATCCGCCACGAGACGTCCGGCCACCTCGCGCACGCCACGCGCCGCCACTTGATCGGCGAGCCTCTGGAGAACCGCATCGGCCGGCTCACGTGGCGTCGGTTGGAGTTCATCGGGCAGCACGCGGTTGCCCAGGTTCGCGTCGCCGCGTCCCACCAGGAAGAGGTCTCTTACGCGACCGCTGGAGTCCGGCGCGGCCTCCGCTTCAACTGTGGTGCGAAACCTGAAATCCGGGCCGAGTCTCTCCATGGCCGCCGCCGTCGTAAACAGCTTGATGTTGGAGGCAGGCAGGAAAAGGTGCTCGGCGTTGCGGGTGAAAAGAACCTTGCCATCGGAAAGGCGAACCACCTCAATGCCCCAAAGTCCTCGACGCGCCTCCGTACGGCGAAGAATGGCTTCGATGCGCTGGGCAAGCGTGAGGCGAGGTGGGACACGCTGCTTTGACGCCTCGGTGGCTAATACAGGTGAGGAAAGCGCAACAATCAGTAGGAAAGCAAGAAGCACGCGGCGGGAAAAGCTAGTCCAGCTCGGCGCGCCCCTCAGGGTTCGAAGAGGCAGCCGCGGGCTTTCCGCTCCCGCTGGCGCGGGAGGCCAAGCGTCCCCCCTACCAGGGAAATCCCCGCTTGACCCAATCGCAGAGAGGCATCCGGTTTGAGGTCGGCCCATGGCATCTACGAGCCCAGCAAACGGGCCGCGTCTTTCGCGAAATAGGTCAGGATGATATCGGCGCCCGCGCGGCGGATGGAAGTAAGGGACTCAAGGATAATCCGCTCGCGGTCAATCCAACCCAGGCGGGCAGCGGCCTCGATGAGAGAGAACTCGCCGCTCACCTGGTAGGCGGCGATGGGCACGTCGAACCGACGCCGCGCCAGGGCGATGATGTCAAGATAAGGCAGCGCCGGCTTCACCATGATGATGTCCGCGCCTTCCTCGATATCCAGCGCGATTTCCCGCAGCGCCTCGCGCTGGTTGGCCGGATCCATCTGGTGCGACCGTCGGTCGCCGAACTGAGGTGTGGAATCCGCCGCCTCCCGAAAAGGTCCATAGAACCCTGAAGCGTATTTGGCCGAATAGGCCAAGATGGGAGTCTG
>JAPLML010000586.1 GCA_026387055.1 Planctomycetota bacterium
AGGCAAAATGGGTGCACGTGCCCTCCAGCGCGAGGCCGTTCATCCGCGCGATGGCCGCCGCCACGTCGCCGGCCTCCTCGGCGCGGACTCCCAGGCGGTTCATCCCGGTATCGATCTTCAGGTGGATGCGGGCCCTGCGCCCGTGCCGCTCGGCCTGGCTCTGGATTTTCCGCGCGGCGTCCAGGTCGCCCACGGTCATCGCCAGGTCGTACTGCATGGCGGCGGGGATTTCGTCGGTGGGCGTGACGCCCATGACGAGGATCGGCACGTGGAGGCCCTCGACGCGAAGCGCGATCCCCTCTTCCACGAGGGCCGCCCCCAGCATGTCGATCCCCTCGGCCTCCAGCGTCCGCGACACCGCGACCGCGCCGTGCCCGTAGGCGTCGGCCTTCACGACGCCGAGCATCCGGGTGCCGGGCGCCAGGCAGGCGCGCAGGGTCCGCAGGTTGTGCCGGACGGCGCCCAAGTCTACTTCGGCATATGTAGGTCTCGACATCTTATCCTCGAGGCCGGCGGCCCGCGCGGGCCGCCCTTCTTTTATCGCGCGCGGTTGTCCGGGTCAAGCGGCTGGTCCGGGGCGGGCGCGGCGGGCGGCTCGGGCTCCGGCGCGGGACGCGCGAGGAGGTCCCTGAGCTCGCTCATCCGAAGCAGCCGCGCGGACAGGGCGAAGGCGGCCGCGCCGATCGCCATCCCCCCGAACAGTTGGACCGCGTAAAGCTTGCGCCCGGCCAGGGGCAGCATCGGCGCCGCCCATTGGACCGCGGCCCACGTGACCACGCCCATCACGGCGGCCGCCGCCAGCGTCCGCACGGCGCTTGAGCCGATGGCGCGCCACTCCAGATGGGCGATCCGCGCGCTGAGAAGCCACGCCAGCACCACGGCTTTGAACACCGCGGCAATCACCGTCGAGAGGGCCAGGCCCCCCTCGGCCAGCGGCCAGACCAGCGTCAGGTTCAGCAGGAGGTTGAGGCCCGCCGCCAGCAGGGCGATCCGCAGCGGCGTGCGGATGTCTTCCATCGCGTAGAACGCCCGAAGGAAGATATGGTTGACCGAGTAGGCCCAGATGCCCACCGAGAACAGGCTGGCCACCCAGGCGGTGCGGGCGGCCGCGTCAGGCGCGTCGGCAAACCGCCCGTGGCCGAGAAAGAGCTGGATGAGCGGCTCGCACACAAGGATGATCCCCAGCCCCGCCGGGATGCCCACGAACAGCATCAGCCGGACGCCGTGCGAAGCCGTCTTCGCCAGGCCCAGGAAGTCGCGGTGCACGGCCTGCCGGCTCAGGACGGGAAAGACCACCGTCGCCAGGGCGATGGCGAACACCCCCAGCGGGAACTGGTAGATCAGCGGGCCGTAGTAGAGCACCGAGGCGGCGCCTTCCTTCATCGGGTAGGCGATTTCCCAGGGGCCCAGGTGGAATGTAGCCGGGTCGTTGTGGCCGGGACTGAGGAGGTTCGCGATCAGCGAGTCGAGGAAGACGTTGAACTGCACCAGGCCGATCGCCAGGGCCATCGGGCCGACGAGCACCAGGACGCGCCGCAGGCCCGCGTCGCGCAGGTCCCAGACGGGGCGGAAGGCCAGTTCCGTTCGCCGCATCGCCGGTATCTGGATCACGATCTCGATGATCCCCGCCACGAGGATCGATCCGGAGATAAGGTACACCTGGGCCACCGGGTCGGTGGCGAGCCAGAGGCCCGCGGCCACCGCGCCGCCGATGATGAAGAGATTCAGGACCACCGGCGCCAGCGCGGGCATGGCGAAGTGCTGGCGGCAGTTGAGCGCCGCCTGCAAGAGCGCCACCAGGCAGACCATGAGGCCGAACGGGAACAGGACCGTGGCCAGGCCGAAAATCAGATGCCACTTCGACCCCGCCTCGGTAAAATACCGCAGCACCAGGAAGACGCCGTCGGCCGCCAGGGTCACCGCCGCCAGCGCCGCCACCAGCACCACGATCATCAGGCTCATGAAGCGGTTGGCGGCCTTGCGGCCCCCGTGCTCCAGGTAATCGGTGAAGACGGGGATGAAGGCGGCGCTCAGGGCCCCTTCGCCGAGGAGCTGCCGGAGGAGGTTCGGCAGCCGGAAGGCCATGGCGTAGGCGTCCATGACCCAGCCGGCGCCGATGAAGTGGGCGAGGGCGGCGTCGCGCGCCAGGCCCGCGACGCGCGACACCAGCGTCAGGCTGCTGACCGTCCGAAGATGTTTCAGGAATGAAGCCACGCGGAGGGGACTCCTCTCGCCGCTCTTTCGAGGCGCCGGTGGGGCGCGCGACGTCCGGCTTCCGGCGGCGATCCATGGGTCGGGCGAGCATACGCTAATCTTTTCGGACCGGCTTGTCAACTGGGGTGGCACGGTCACGCGCCGTTGCGTGGCCGTGCTTGCTCCCCCACGTGACCATGCACGGCCACGCAACGGCGCGTGGCCGTGCCACCCGGCTATCGGCGGAACGCGCCAAACACGTACGGGTCAGGAGACCCGCCTCGCGAGGCTGTGGCGTGAGGAGAGCACTACCGGGGAAGAGCATGATACTCTCGGCGCGGCA
>JAPLML010000158.1 GCA_026387055.1 Planctomycetota bacterium
CCATTCGGATGGGATGCCGACTGTCCGGTCGTTCTCGATGAAGCAATAGGGTGGCCAGTTGGGTATGTCGACGCCGAAGTAGTAGTCGAATCCGCGTTTGGTGGGACCGCCGGTAGTAGGTTTCGAGAAGGCGTTCTGCCAGGCGGCTCGGTGCGCGGAGGTCGGCTCGCAATCCGCATCCGGTTCTGACCTGGAAATGCCGTGATTGACTCGAGGCCAGAACATTTCCTTGTCAACCTCGAAGTCCCACCCTTGCCCCAAGTGCCACTTGCCGATGCAGGCGGTGTGATACCCGTGCTGTTTGAGAAATCCCGGCACGGTCAAGCGGTCTGCCGCAATCAGCGGACTACCATATTGGCCGACAATGCCTTTTTGAAGGGTGGACCGCCAGTTGTAGCGCCCTGTCAGCACGCTGTACCGCGACGGCGAGCAGACCGACGAACTGGAGTGGGCATCAGTGAAAATCATTCCTTCCCGGGCCAGGCGATCGATGTGGACCGTCTTGATCTTGCCCTCGGGATTAAGGCATGAGGCATCGCCGTAGCCCATGTCATCAACAAAGAAATAGACGATGTTTGGCTTCCGATTCATTGGTCTTTTCGTTTTAACGAAGAATGTTTATTTGTCTTCGCCATTATCCATTCTGCGCCACGTCCACGTGCCTTATCGAATCCTTTACCAATTGTCGTCGGTTCCCGTGGCTTCTCATTGTTTCTTATCCATAATCTTTTATCACATTAAATAAAAAAGTGACATCGGCGGTCGCTGAGGTTCACCATTTCGTCCATCACCGTCGCAGCCGCGCACGGCGTGGCTGACGGTTTCGGATCTGGCTCCATTATAACACATGCAGCCTGCTATGTCTTCTCCGTCGCCAGTGTCAACTCAATCGCCACCAGGGTCAGGCCGCGCTCCGCGGTGGGGTCCATTCTCACGGCTTGAACGCGCAGCGTGTGGTCGCCGGCGTTGTCAATGCGGATCCGCCCCACCCGGCTGCGTGGGCATTGGAATATCGCCCCGTCGTCCGGCGACGGGACCAGATCGCGCACGCCAACTGTCCCGGTAACATGAGCTCCATCAATACTCACCTGCACGTCGTGATTGCCAAACCACTCCGGATGGTTTTTGTTGGCCCGGGTTACCACCACCACCTCGTACTCGCCCGGGGTGTTGATGCGGATTCGCCAGGAGGCCCTGTTCCCCATGTCTTTCCACCTCTCAGTCCCACGCTCCTGACTTACGGTAACCTTGCCCTCGATCTCGCCAAGGACCAGCGGCAGGTAAAGGGCGGCGGCCCCATCCTGGATGATCAGTTGCTCGGCCTCGGGCACGCCGTCCACGGTCACCGCCACCACTGAAAAGAGTTTTTCAGGAGCCTTGACCGGCAAGGATAGGGCCAGCAGGTCACCTTCCTGCCGCATCCCTACCTTCGCTTCCGGCACCCCGATGACGCGGGCCGAACGCACCTTGTTCCGCAGTCCGTAAAGTTTGAGCTCACCTGCGGGCCACTGCTTAATGAGCAGGTAGAGCGTCTCTCCCTTGCAGGTTACCCGGCCCCAACCCGGATCCACGAGAAAGGGACTCGCCACGGTTCCGTAGACCGCCTCGCCGTTGCGCTCGAGCCAGGCACCGATCTGCTTCAGCAACTCCACGCTCGGCTGCGGAATCACGCCCTCGGCCGTTGGGCCGACATTCAGCAGGTAGTTCACCCCTTTGGAGGCACAGTTGACAAGCAACTCCAGCAGACAATCGAGGGACTTCCAGTTGTGGTCGTCCGCCTTGAACCCCCAGGTGTCGTTCAGTGTGGCCGGCGTCTCCCACGCTCCTTTGACCTTGCCCACCGGGTGTACGTTGTCGCCCAGACTGCCGTAGTCGCCCACATCGTGGCCGACGCGGCCGCTGACCAGACAAGCCGGTTGGTGGTGGTGGACGAGATCGCACAGCGACCTGCTCTGCTCGGGTGTGATGGCAACAGGGGTGTCGAACCAGATCAAGCCGATGGGACCGTAGTTGGTCAGCAGCTCGGTCAGGTTCGGTTTGACAACCGCATCCAAGTATTTTTGGAAGTCTTCCGGCGGACGCGTGTAGCTGCGGTGGGTGCCGAGTGGGCCGATTTCGTCCCAGTGACCGGCGCCGCCGGGCGCATGCCAGTCCTGCGCCTGCGAGTAGTAGAAACACATCTTGATGCCACGCTTGTTGCAGGCCGCGGCCAACTCCTTCATCGGATCGCGCTTGAATGGAGTCTGCTTCACAATGTTGTACGGATTGCTCGACGAGTCGAACATGCAGAAACCGTCATGATGCTTGGCGGTGATCACCACATACTTCATACCGGCCTGCCGGGCCACCTCGGCCCACGCCTCCGCGTCGAACGTGACCGGGTTGAATCCCTTGGCCAACGACTCATATTCGGGAATCGGTATCTTGGCTTTGTACATGATCCATTCACCGATACCGCGAATCTTCTCGCCCTTCCATTCCCCGGCCAAGCTCGCGTACAACCCCCAGTGAATAAACATCCCGAACCGGGCTTCATTCCACCATTGCAGCCGTTCCTCCCTGGTCATTGCCGGACTGGAAGTACGACCCATTTCAGAACTCATGGTTGTCTCCATAATCTGGTTAAAGAATCTCGTGTTCATTTGGCGGGGCGTTTTCACAATCGGGCAGATAGGCGCCCTGTTTCTTTAATCGGTCGCGCAGATTGTCCGGGGCCGAATGGGGTCAGGCGTGCAATGTACACTGTTCATGACAGCCGTGCCATG
>JAPLML010000213.1 GCA_026387055.1 Planctomycetota bacterium
ATCTCTCGCCTGATCGGCGCCCGCGCCGACGGCCGCGCCCTCGTCGAAGCCGCCCGCCGCCTGGGCGGCGGCACGCTCCGCGAGGCCGCCCTGGAGTCCGTCCGCGCCGGCCTCACCTCCCTCGACGAAGCCGCCCGCGCCCTGGGGCTCTGACCTTCGCTCCTCTGCGTCTGCACGGCGGCGCCGGCCGGCCGCTGGGGGCGCCGGATTTCGTCGCGGGCTTGGAGCGGCTCCCGGGTCGGCCCTGCGGCTGCCGAAGCGCGGTGGAAAACCAGGGCAGGGGACATATCGGGTATCCCGTCCCCGGAATCCGGAATGCCTTGGGGGTGGCGGCGCTTGTATGTGGCCGGGCAAGTGAGGGAACTCCGCGAGAGAACGCGCCATGACAGTTCCGATTCCAACGCCGATCCTGCGGCTCATACATGTGGATAATCTCCACATCCTGCTTCGCCGCGGCGGGATCTATGCGGCGAACTTCACGCCGAACGACGGGCTGGCGTACAGGACGATACACCGCCAAGACATGCAGGATGCCCGGCACGTGCGGCACGTGCCTTGCGGTCCCAGGGGCACGGTCCACGACTACGTGCCGTTCTACTTCGGCTACCTGTCGCCGATGCTCTTCCAGTTGAGGACGGGGTGGGTTGATGGCTACGCAGAGGGCCAGGAACCGCTCGTCTACCTGGTGAGCGATGCGCAGACTGTTCAGGCGAGCGGCACCGGCTTCGTGTTTACAGATGGCCACGGAATCCCGGCCTGGACGAAGTACTTCGACGACTTGGCTGATCTCGACAAGGTGGACTGGGCCATGGTGAACGAGCGTTATTGGGCTCACACTGCGGACGACATGGACAGGCAGCGCCGCAAACAGGCGGAGTTCATGGTGCACAGGTCTTGCCCGTGGTCGCTGATCCGCCGGATCGCGGTGATCAACTCCGCCATGAAGGCACGGGTGGAAGGGATCATGGCGGGCTTTGACGCTGCCTTGATACGGCTTGTAACGGTCGAACCGGGTTGGTACTATTGACGAGGAGGCCGGGACCGTGATCGAACTGACCCAAGGTAACATCCTGGAAGCCAATGCCGAAGCCCTTGTAAACACCGTCAATTGTGAGGGTTACATGGGCAAGTGGATCGCTCTGCAATTCAAGCAGGCGTACCCAGAGAACTTCCGTGCTTACGAACGGGCTTGCCACGCGCATGAGGTTCAACCTGGGCGGATGTTCACCGTCGCCACCGGCCACATGGTGAACCCGAAGTACATCATCAACTTCCCCACCAAGAGGCACTGGCGGGGTGCTTCGAGAATCGAAGACATTCGCACTGGCCTCAAGGCCCTGGTGCAGGAGGTGAAACGCCTGGGTATCCAATCCATCGCTGTGCCGCCGCTGGGCTGCGGCAACGGATGGCTGAATTGGTGGGAAGTCCGGCCGATGATTGAGCAGGCATTGCAGGCAGTGCCGGACGTGCGGGTTCTGCTTTTTGAGCCGCGCGGGGCGCCGGATGCCAAAGCCATGCCGGTTCGTACGGAACGGCCCAAGATGACGCCCGGCCGCGCGTTAGTGATCAAGATGATGCAGGACTATGCTGCGCTGGGCTACAGCCGCACACTCCTGGAGATTCAGAAACTCGCGTACTTCCTCCAAGAGGCCGGCGAGCCACTTCGGCTGCGGTATGAGGCCGGACTATACGGCCCTTATGCCGCCAACTTGAACAAGGTCTTGGAGCGGATCGAGGGCCACTTCATCCGGGGCTATGGCGATAGCCAGACGCCCGAGACGGAGATTGAACTTCTGCCGGATGCCATCGAGGAAGCGGAAGCTTTTCTGGCGGGTCGCCAGGACTCCAATACGCGACTCCAGCGTGTGGCCGACCTGATTGATGGTTTCGAGACGCCCTACGGCATGGAGCTGCTCTCAACGGTGCATTGGGTAGCGCGGCACCAGAAGCCGAGTGCCGCCAACGTCGACGAAGCGGTTGCTGCCGTCCATGCCTGGAGTGACCGCAAACGCCAGATGTTCAAGTCCGACCACATCCGCGTGGCATGGCGGCGGCTCCAGGAACAGGGCTGGTTGTCCTGAGCAACGGGTCGTCTTGCCCAGCGCGCCAAGCTTGGGTCGATCCGTTCACGGAGAAATCCTCCTGGCGCCGGATCGAGCCGTTCGAGACGACGGCCCCTTCGGCCTTCAAGGTGGTGCTGCCGCCGCTGAGCGTCACGTCGCTGGGCGCTTATCTTTCAGCGTCGCGGCGATAGGCTTGAAGGGTGGTGCGGCCCTGGCGGAGGCGGGCGCGCTTGGCGGACACCTCGTCGCGCTGCTGGGCCAGGGCGAGCTCAAGGGTGTCCTGCAAACGCACCAGCCGCTGCCGGGTCCCCGTGTCGGGCGGCGCCTCCGACGTGGAGATGACGCGCAGGATGGCGTCGAGACGGCCGCCCAGTTCCTGGACGGCCTCGAGGTCCCCGCGGCGCAGCTCCTCGAGCTGCTTCTCGAGAAGCCGCTCGACCTCTTCGTAGGTGCGGGCGGACGGCGGCGCCGGGTCGTGCGGGCGTCCGGAAGGGCGCGGCGAATCGCTCATGAGACCGGGGTCTCCGCGGCCGGGCGCCGCTGCTTCAGCTCGGCGAGGAGGGCGGCGGCCTCCGCGTGAGCGGGCTCCAGCGCCAGGATCTTCAGCAGCATCTCGCGGGCCTGGTCCGGGCGGCCGTCGCGGGCCTGGAGCGCGGCCAGGCAGAACATGACCGACACGTCGCCGGGGTGGCGATCGAGGTAGACTTGTAGATAGTGAACGATCCTGCTGAAGGTCCCCATCTGGCAGGACGTCTGGAAGAGGCCCAGGAGGGCCGTCAGGTTGTCGGTGTCGATCTCCAGGCACTTCAGGTACAGGTCGAAGGCCGCCGCATAGTCCTGGCGCTGCTGGTTGACCATCGCGAGGCCGCCGTAGGCCGGGCCGCAGCGGGCGTCGAGGCAAAGGGCCTCGCGAAAGGCCTGGGCGGCTTCATCGAGGCCGCCCGTCTGGAAGGCGATGACGCCGCGGCCCACGTGGGGGCCCGGCCTGTCGGGGGCCAAGAGCGCCGCCTCCTCGTAGCACTGGCGGGCCCGGTCGTAGTGCCCGAGGGCGGTGTGGCAATCCCCCAGCTCCTTGAGCACCTCGTAGTGCTGGTCCAGACCTTCCTCGACCACAAAGCCGTCGGGCCTCAGTTCCATGGTTGTCCCTTTCCGCGGCGCTCGCCTGGCGTCGCGTCGCCGTCAACCCTCTCCCGCGAGGGGAGAGGGGAGTACGCCGGCCGGCACGCTATACAGGCACTGTCCCAGATAGCATTCTCTCGGCATCTTCCAAGAGGGCCGCCGCCGCGGCGCAATCGCCGGCGCGGCGCAGAAGCCCCGCCTCCAGTTGGAGCGTGCTGACCGTCGGCCCCCGCTGGTTGACGTCGCTGCACAGCCGCCGGGCATCGGCGTCGCGTCCGCCGGCGCGGTAAAGCGCCCGGGCGGTCCGTTCGCGCATCCAGCGGCGGTTGGCGCCTCGCGACTCCAACTGCCCGTAGATTCGCGCGGCGCCGACCCACTGGCCCTCGCGTTCCAGCGCTTCCGCCTGCTGGAGCAGGGCGTCGAACTGGAACGGCCGCTCGGACGGCGCCGGCTCGCGGACCGCGATACCGGCGGCGGCGAG
>JAPLML010000670.1 GCA_026387055.1 Planctomycetota bacterium
ACGGCTTGCAAGCAAGCCGTGGCACCCCTCATTTCACATGAGACGGACCGCTACTCGCTTATGATCTCCGCGGACAGCGGCGGCGGAGTGTGCCGGTCGCGCAGGAACTTCTCGACGTCGTCCAGTTCCAGCGGCGCGGAGCGGGTGAAGTTCTCGATCCCGTCCTCGGTCACGGCCACGGTGTCTTCGACGCGGATGTACAGCCGCTCCTCGGGAACCCACAGTTGCGGGTCGACCGTCAGAACCACGCCCGGCGCGAGCGGCCGGGGCTTGTAGTCGCCCACGTCGTGGACCGACATGCCCACCGGGTGCGACAGGTGGCCGCGGAAGGCCAGCGTCCGCCTCGCGGCCTCGGCAAAGACGGGCTTGGAGAACCGGGTCTTCTCGACGACCGGCGCCATCGCGGCGGCGGCCGCGTCCATGATCTGGTCGGCCGTCAGGCCCGGCCGGATCCGCGCCAGGAGCGCCTTGTGGTACTCCACCATGTACCCGTACAGCTCGCGCTGCCACGGCGCGTACGTGCCATTGACGGGCCACATCCGGCCGATGTCGCTGGTGTAGTAGCCGAGGTCCGGGGCGCCGTCCATGAGCACGAGGTCGCCGTCCTTCAGCGGGCAGTTGTTGCGGAAGTAGTGGACGTGCCAGATGTTCTCGCCGCCGGCGATGATGGGCCGGTAGCCGTCGCCGCGTGCCCCGCTGAAGAGGTAGATGTACTCGGCCAGGGCGCCGAGCTGGTACTCCAGGAGGCCCGGGCGCGTGATGCGCATGGCCTCGGTGACGGCCATCGCGCAGAGCTGCCCCGCGCGGCGGAGGAGGCGGATCTCGGCCGGGCTCTTGACGGCCCGCAGCGTGTCGAGGATCGGCGAGAGGTCGCGGACCTCGGCCCGCGCATGGGTCTCGTGCAACCGCCGGATGAAGAGGCTCTCGCGCGGCGGGGCGGCGTCCCAGGGGTCGGCCGCCACCTTCGCGTCCGCCCGCATCAGCTCGTCGCGGCTGCCCATGCGGCCTTCGGCGGGGCAGTGGGGGGTGTAGATCACCGAGGCCCCGGCCAGGTCCGCGGCGAGGAACTCCAGGCCGCCGACCTCGTCAACGCCGGTCAGTTGCCGGGCCAGGTCCGCGTCATCGGCCGCCAGGATGGCGCCTTCGATGGAACGTCTCTCGCGGTGAGGGAGGTACAGCGTGGTCCTGCGTTTTGCCCCGCTGAGAAGCAGGTACGCCTGGGGCACCTCCACGCCGCACAGGTAGTAGAACTCGTTGGTCTGCCGGAAGATCTCGAAGCCGCGAACCGGGGCCGCGCCTTGGAGAACGGCGTGGGCGCCGGGGCCGATGGCATCGAAGACCTTGGCCCGCCGGGCCGCGAACTCCTCCGGCGGGAAGTCCGTCTGGTAAAGCGAGTCGTGTTGGCCTGCATCGGTCGAAGCGGTCATGGGGCCTCGCAGTCTTTATGTCCTCGGCTAAGGTTACCTTTGCGCGGGCGGGATGACAAGGGCCACTTGGCGCCTGTCGCCGCAAAGTGATAATGTCCGGTTTCCGCAAAGTAGAATTGTCCTCTTTTCGGGGCTGCCCCCGAGGGAGGACAAGGAGTGGAACTGCGGATGAGCCGGAAGGAACGGGATCGGTTGAAGGTGGCGGCGGCATTG
>JAPLML010000161.1 GCA_026387055.1 Planctomycetota bacterium
AGACGCCGCCGTCGGCGTCCCGCCTGAGAAGATAGCAGTTGCCCGAGGGGAGGCCATGCCGACTGGTGTAGACAGAACTGGCCTTGGGTGTGTCGCCGGAATACTGATAGCGAACAATCGCTGCGCCCGTGGCAATAAGGAAGCCGTTGTCCAAGACAACAATGTCACGAACGTCGTTAGGTCCGCTCTGCATGAACTCCTGAAGCTCCGGCAGATCGGCCTCGGTATCGAGAAGGCCCTCTCCGCTTTCGGCGTCCGTCTTGACACCAGCAGGTGAAGTCTCAGAAGCCGCCGGAGCGGCTATTCCTTGATCCACGAAACTCACCATTGCGGCAAAGAACGCAACCAGCGCCAGGGCCAAAACAGCCAACTTGGTGTGGAGCGGTCCAACGGCAGAGACTTGCCGGGTCATGTGAATACCCCTCTCTCAACGACCGAAAGGACAATGGAGACGTTCGGACTCACTCCAGTTAGTATAACCGAGTTCCGCGAGTTCCGGTCAGTAATTACCGTCGGGCAGCGGTTCGTCAAAGTCGTCGCTGGTTTGGATGGCGCCAGGGTGCAAACCCGGCAAGCGCGGCGCCGTAGACGATTCCATCGCCACAAGCCGGGCGATCGGCGTGCTCCCCTTTGTGAAGACAACCTCGACGCCGGAAGACACCAACGAGAGCAAGTCCGGCAAATGCACCTGCGCCTCCGCAATGTCAACGGTCTTGGTTGTCATGGTTGACTCACTGCCTCTGCCGTTTGAGGATCAAGAGGAACTGCTGGCCTTTGGTCTCGAAGTCCGCGGGGCGCTTGTTGCCCGGCGTGGCAACGCACCATTTCATCAAGTCGGGGCCGAACTTGCAGATCCCCAGGTAGGTGCGGCCTTTGCCGCGCGGGCGGACCTCGGTGGCGTCCATCAGGTAGAACCGCTCGGTCGCGATCTGGTAGACGCCCTGGCCCAGCGAGCCGCCTTGTCCGTCCAGACGCTGAGCGGCGATGCGATTGCCCACAATGGTTAGCTGCAAGTGAACCGTACCGCGGTTGGGCTGTTCGCCTTTTCCCTCCACGACAAATCCGCGCCAAACGCCGTTCAGGTCGAGGTCGGGGGCCGTCTTCTCGCCCGGCGACTTCTTTGCATCGGGCGGCGATTGTGCCTTGGGGGACGTCTTCGCGCCCGCGGGCCGGTTGCCGGTGTTCTCCGCCCCAAACGCCAGGCCGGCGACTAGCGCCAGAACAAGCAACGCCAGAAAAGTGTATGAGCGGTCAGACATGTCTTGCATGCTCCTGTTCCAGTCCTCGCAACTCGCGTCGCGATGCTAACCCGCCGCCCAAAGTATAGCAGGACGCGACCAAGACATCAAGCAAGAGAATCGCCCCGGTTGCCCGCAGGGTCGAAATCCCCTATACTGCCGTTTTTGTCGGGTATGAGTGGATCGATACAGGTGCATCATGGTAGAGACACGCCGCTTTATCGCGCCCGCGCAGGCCCAGCCGCCGCTGTTCGCGGGCATTGACCTCGGCGGCACCAGCATCAAGATCGGAGTGGTCGACGACCTGGGCCGGCCGCTCTCCTGGCTGAGCATCCCCACCGAGATCGAGAAGGGC